>JACMRH010000509.1 GCA_014376535.1 Cytophagales bacterium
ACATAATACCCAGTCTGAAATGTTTCTGGCAAAGATTTTAACTGGATTTCATCTTTTGGGGGAATGAAATAATCTAATCCTCTGCCATCATAACTGACAGCTAATCTTTCTACAGTTTTAAAATACCTGTCAACTATGTGGATTTTAGGAAGCTTGTTTTTTTTCAAATTGACCATTTGCCATTTTTCCCAATTCAGTTTCTCAAAACTTTTAGATGGTATGCCCAGGATAAATTTAATTATCCTTGTTCTGAGATTGTTATGCAAATCTATAACCAGGTCAAATTTTTCTGCCGTTAATTCACTGATTAATTTGGGCAAGCTGTCTTCAAGGAAATGGAATTTAGAAATATATGGATTTGTGGCTAAAACCTGGTGAAATGCAGCTTTAGTGCAATAGTGAACCTCAGAACCGTGTAATTGTTGCGTTATTCCTCTTATCACAGGAGTGGTTAAAACAATGTCTCCAATAGACGAAAAGCGGATTATAAGTATTTTCATAGAACCTTAGTCATCACAAGGATAATGAAATTTGATAAGGATTTAAAGTGCAGGAAGGCTTAGTTAAAAACCTATCTCTTTTATGGGCTTTAATCTTAGATAATAGATTTGCTTGTCTGGGTACGGTAAATTCTAAAGCAATTAAAATTTTGTTAATGTAGAAGAATAATAAAAATCTGCCTTTTCCGATACTAAATTAAAAATTATAATTATTTCTCCTAAATGGTAATGGCTATCAAATTGACTGCTTTTTACTGCCTACTTCATCTTGTTAATTATAACCAACATTAGAAAGAAAAATTTCTCTAATTTATTATATTGCATGGCTAACATTCTTAAAAAAACATTTATGAATAAAATATTTACCACTGTTTTTTTGTTCTCTATTGGTGCATCCGTTTCTTTTTCCCAAACCTGGACAAAGATGTCAACCTCGCCAGATTCAGTTTATTATGCAAAATCCGACAAATCAAACTTGACGGCTCCTTATTCAATAAACTTAGGAGATACGATTTTATTTTATGCACCACGAGCTATTTCTTCTTTTGATTTTGATAAACATCTTTACTCAGACAATGGAGGACTATCCTGGAACAAGATGAATTTTGAATTTTCCAATCTCATTATTTTAAGAGCAAGCGAAATTAATAATCATATTTTAGGAATTAATTCAGATGATGTTGCCACTGGTAATACCATTTATAAATATACCGGAGCTGGTAACTGGTCATTATTTTTAAATTATAAATACAGAGACATTGGTGGTTTTGCAGATTTAGCAAAAGGAACTGTTGCCTACACTCTACCTTCTTTTATAGGTTTTATGGGGATCTCATCTACACAGCAAAATGCAACGATTTCAAATAGTACATTTAATTACAAGCCTTTTTACAGCTTTGCATTGCCAAAGATAAACCGCCTGTTGTTGGCGTGTAATGATCCAGACAAACAGCTTCTTTTGATTGACAATGGAGATTTATCGAAACCTCAAACCGCAGTTTTTACTCCCATTGCTGATATCATCACAAAGATTATTCAGTCGAAATCAGGAAATCTTTTTTGCGCCATTCTAAATTCAGATAAGGTCTACAAATCTACCGATAATGGTTTGACTTGGGCACAGCTTGGCAGATTGGCAACC
The DNA here is from genome assembly GCA_014376535.1 of Cytophagales bacterium. GTDB lineage: Bacteria > Bacteroidota > Bacteroidia > Cytophagales > UBA9547 > UBA9547. The sequence continues at coordinate 1,642 of JACMRH010000509.1, forward strand.
TACTCCATTTTTGGGGTGTTTTATAATGATATTGTAGCCATGGCCGATGGAAGTCTTTTAGCATCAGGAGGCTTTGGTTTTGCAAGTGCTGGAAATATTTGCATTTACAGAAGTACTGATGAAGGTGTAACCTGGTCTCCTTATCAGACAGGAATTCCTCCCAATAGTAAAGTGGAAAAATTTCATTTGCTCAGAAATAACACAATTATTGCAAGAGTTCAAAAATCAGGTGGAACTCCTGAAACCGGTAATATTGATTACGCTTTATCTGGTTTTTATAAACTTGAAGGCGCTACAACGTCGATATCCTTAAATACTTCTGATTATTCTATTGAAAAGATATATCCAAACCCTTCAACTGGAATATTTAACCATGATTTATTGATTAATTCGGAAATTAAGATATACGATGTTCTTGGTAATTTAATCATGAAAAAGCATGTTGATCAACCTTTTATAGATATCTCAGAACAAACAAATGGTGTATATTTTCTGGAAGTTTCGAAAAACAATAAAACAACGAAATTTAGGCTGATTAAGGAATAATAAAGGCATTGGTGGTTACTCCTCTGTTTCAAGCTCCCCCCCCTATCCTATCGCAAATTTAGCAAAAACGTAGATTGAGATTAATTTACATCAAGCTTTCAGCTTGTGTAAGTTGAAAACTTATATTGCTACCTGTTCCAAGATACGCTGTCGCTAATATTGAAACAGGTAGCATATTTGAAAAATTGGAACATAGAGGGATTACGTTATGCCACATTCTGTTTTACAGAACAAGGAGTTGCGATGCTGTCAAGTGTTTTAAACAGTAAAACAGTTATAGAAGTAAACATACAGATCATACGCATATTTACCAGGATACGGAAAGTCCTTCTTACACATAAAGTTGTACTGCTAAAACTTGAGCAACTGGAGGAGAAAATATTTCTTCAGGACGAAAGGACATGAAGAGGACATCGAAATGATCTTCGAAACCCTGAAACAGTTAATAAATCCACCCCAAGAGCTAAGTGAGCCGAATGGCTTTAAATAACCCACCCCTCAAACCCCGACAAGCAACACCACAACCAGCCCGAAACAGAAACAGAAGGATTATTACCAATTGAAAAGTGATGATACTTTGCCCGGACAAAGTCCTGCTATAGTTATTTAGATTTCAGTGACCCTTCGGAACACCGAAACCAGTGAGGTAATGAACAACATTCTCGTCCTTTATTTCATATCCTCTTGAAAACATGAAGCATTGCACAAAAAATATATCTTTGTTTGCTCGGGTCACAGACCCTATTTTTCATTTGAAGTCCGTAGTTACGCAAGCTAAACTACGGACAGGATGGGTCCGAGCCGGAATTGTAAGAAATGCAGAACATTACATTTATTCAAGTGCTAACGATTATTATACAGGAAAAGAAGGTTTGATTAGATTGGAGATTTTATAATTTTGCCCGTGTCACAGACACTTCAGTTCATAGTAAATCCGTAGTTACGCAAGCTAAACTACGGATAGAGGGGATTTACAATGTCAATCATCCTGAAAATAAGGATTATATAAAGAGTAATCCTAAAATCAACAAATCCTGAAAATCCTAATTCAGACAATTAAGAATGAGCAAGAAGAAAAACATAACGTTAGAAAGCGGCTTTAACGAGATACTGCTTTACACCACGCCAAATGGAAATGTAAAGGTTGAAATATACTTACAGGACGAAACGATTTGGTTAACGCAACAAAAGATAGCTGACTTGTTTGGTGTTCAACGGCCAGCTGTAACCAAACACCTGAAAAATATTTTTCATTCGGGAGAATTAAAGGAAGATGTGGTTAGTTCCATTTTGGAACATACCACCCAACACGGAGCAATTGAAGGAAAAACACAGGAAACCAAAGTTAAATATTACAATCTTGATGCAATTATTTCAGTTGGCTATCGTGTAAACAGCAGTCAGGCAACAGCGTTTCGTATTTGGGCAACTGAACAATTGAAGGAATACATCATCAAAGGTTTTACAATGGATGATGAACGGCTGAAAAACCCTAACAACATTTTTGGCAAAGATTATTTTGAAGAACAGCTTGCACGTATTCGTGACATTAGGAGCAGCGAAAGAAGATTTTATCAAAAGATAACCGACATCTACACCCAATGCAGTGCCGATTATATTGTGGAAACACAAAGCACAAAAGATTTTTTTGCAACGGTTCAAAACAAATTGCACTGGGCAATTACAGGGCAAACAGCAGCTGAACTAATTGCAACAAGGGTTGACAATTCAAAAGAAAACATGGGCTTAACCACTTGGAAGAATGCACCGGAAGGGAACATCCGTAAAACAGATATAGGCGTTGCAAAAAATTATTTAAACGAAAAAGAATTGAACGGTTTGAGCCGAATTGTAACGATGTATTTGGATTATGCAGAAAGTCAGACAGAGAAGGGAATAGTGATGTTTATGAAAGATTGGATTGGAAAATTGGATGCGTTTTTACAGTTTAACGAAACAGCAGTGTTGAAACATCAAGGCAAAGTTTCACGCGAAGTTGCTTTGGCATTAGCCGAAAATGAATTTGAGAAATACAGAGTTGCGCAAGATAAATTGATGGAAAGCGATTTTGATAAAGCAGTAAATAAAATACTTTCGCCAACCGATAAAAAGAAAAAATAATTATGGCAGAATACACCATCTATCCGTACTCTGTTTTTCGTCCTCATCTATTCCAAGTTTCCAAAACTTTTGCCTGGTTCAAGTTTAGCGATGGCGTAACTTGGACCTATTTTGTATTAAGCTTTGAGCTTAACGTATAATCAAACTTTCAATGTTTATTCTATAGTTATG
>JACMRH010000510.1 GCA_014376535.1 Cytophagales bacterium
ACAACATCAGCCCTTCGTACCATCAACAAAAATGGTCTTGAAGCAACTATAAAAGAAGCTGAACTTAAAGGAACATATTCAGGCAAGTAATTGAATAGCAATGGCTAAGAAAGGAAACAGAATACAAGTGATAATGGAATGCACAGAGCACAAAAACTCTGGCCAGCCTGGTACTTCAAGGTACATTACGACTAAAAACCGTAAAAACACTACAGAAAGACTAGAATTAAAGAAATTTAATTCTATCTTGAAAAAAATGACTGTACACAAAGAAATTAAATAAGAAGAAATGGCTAAGAAAGTTGTTGCAACCCTGAAAAAGGAAAATGCAGAAAAATTCGCTAAAGTTATAAAAGCAATAAGATCAGAATCTGGTTCTTATACTTTTAAAGAGGAAATTGTGAAACTTGAAAAAGTTCAAGAGATTATCAACGCCAAATAGGCATTTCTAATAACAATAAATTTAAAAGTCCCTTTTGGGACTTTTTTTGATTATGGGCATATTTGATTTCTTTACTCCAAAGGACAAAAAAGAGTCGCTCGACAAGGGCCTCGAAAAAACAAAAGATTCTTTTTTTGGAAACTTAGGGCGCGCCGTATTAGGTAAATCAACAATCGATGAAGAAGTTCTGGATAACCTTGAAGAAATCCTGGTAATGGCCGATGTAGGAATAGAAACTACATTGAAAATTATAGAAAGGGTAGAAAAAAGGGTAGAAAAAGATAAATACATCAATGCTCAGGAACTAGACAGCATTTTAAAAGATGAGATTGCTTCTCTCCTATCAGAAAACAATACAGAATCTTTATCTGATTTTACACTCCCGGCCGACAAAAAGCCATACGTCATGATGGTAGTTGGCGTAAATGGAGTTGGAAAAACAACTACAATCGGAAAACTTGCAGCTCAATATCATAAGAGAGGCTATAAAGTTGTATTAGGTGCAGGTGATACGTTTCGTGCTGCAGCTGTTGATCAATTAAAGCTTTGGGGAGACAGAGTTGGTGTTCCTGTCATTTCACATGGGATGAATACAGACCCATCTTCAGTAGCCTTTGACGCTGTCAAACATGCTGTTGAAATGAAAGCAGACATTGTTATAATTGATACTGCAGGAAGGCTTCATACCAAAGTGAACCTGATGAATGAATTGGGTAAAATTAAAAAGGTAATCCAAAAGTTCATCCCTGATGCTCCTAATGAGGTATTGCTGGTCTTGGACGGAAGTACCGGACAGAATGCAGTAATTCAGGCAAGAGAGTTTACCAGAGTCACAGAAGTAACATCTCTGGCTATTACTAAACTTGATGGAACTGCAAAAGGTGGAGTTGTTATTGGTATTTCCGATGAATTCAAAATTCCGGTAAAATTCATTGGTGTTGGGGAAAAAATTGACGATTTACAAACATTTGATAAAGCAGCTTTTGTTGAGGCCTTTTTTGGAAGAAAAATAAAATAGATTGAAAATTGTAATCGGCTCTGTTCTTAAACCACTTACAGATGTTCGCCATTATTACAAGATAGCCTTAAGTCTTACAAAATTACCTAATGCCAAAATTACCATTTTAGCAAGGCAAGTACAGGATGCTCCTACCAATCCTGCAATTGAGTTAAAAAGTATAACTCCTGCTCAATATTCTTTAATTCAAAGATTTTTAGCTACTTACCTATTCATCGGAAGGCTTTTTCGCATTCGTCCGAATATAATCATTGTATGTACTCATGAATTGCTAATTGCTGCAATAATCTATAAGTCAATATTTGGTGGTAAACTGATTTATGATATCCAGGAAAATTATGCTTTGAATATAGTTTCAAACAAAACGTACAGTTCTTACTTTAAATTTTTCCTATCTAAATACATCAGACTTAAAGAAGATCTATGTTCAAAATTTGTGGACCGCTTCTGGCTGGCGGAAAGTTGCTATCAGCATGAATTAAAATTTTTACATGGTAATTTTGATGTTTTTGAAAATAAAAGCATGATTGAAAGAGATATAAAACCCGTTTCATTCCAAGATCAATCTAAAATCAAACTAATTTTTTCAGGTACAATTGCAGAGGAAAATGGAATTTTTGAAGCAATTAATCTTACTAAACAGCTGTATGATATAAATCCGGATTATTCGCTTCTAATTACAGGATGCTGCCACAACACTGTCTTATTTAAAAAAATAAAAGAATTGACAGAAAGATGTACTTTTATTCTAATAAATATTTCAACAGAACCGATTGATTACCAAATTATTAAAGAAGAAATTAGAAATGCAGATATTGGATTGATCTGCTACCAAACTCAAGCTAATTTCATCAATAAAATCCCTACAAAATTGTATGAATATCTTTCAGTTGGATTGCCTATTTTACTTACAACAAATACAAGCTGGACTGAATTGTGTTGCAGGTATAATGCATCAATAGAGCTTGATTTTAAACAATATGATCCCATTGAAATTGACCGGATTATACGGTCGGTTTTATTTTACAATCTTGAAAATATTAACAATGCCGAATTGCTATGGAGCAAATACGAAAATCAGCTTCTACATTCCTTAAAAAATATTGCCTAAATAAACTTTTCGATTTACCTAAATTTTTATAATTTGCCTGAGATGGTAATAGAAGACATATCTTTTACAGAAGAAAATTATTTGAAGGCTATTTTTCAACTTTCTCAAAATGGAGAGAAGGATGTGTTTACCAATGATTTGTCCGAATTACTTAATACAAAACCTGCTTCTGTTACAGATATGTGCAGAAAGCTTGCTCAAAAAAATCTCATCAACTACATCAAGTACCAGGGCGTTTCACTTACAGAAAGTGGAAAAACAAAAGCTCTTCAAGTTGTAAGAAAACATAGATTATGGGAGGTTTTCCTGGTAGAAAAATTAGATTTTCACTGGGATGAAGTTCATGAAGTAGCAGAACAATTAGAGCACATCAAATCAACACTTTTAATAAAACAATTAGACAAGTTTTTAGGGTTTCCTCAATATGACCCACATGGTGACCCAATTCCTAACGAAGCCGGCATAATGTACATTGAGCGAAAGAAATTGCTATGCGAAGCAGATATAGGTGATAAAGGCTATGTTGTTGGGGTTCAGGATACGAATCCAAAATTTTTAAAACACCTTGACAGACTTGAAATTGGACTGAAATGTTCTATAAAAATATTAGATAAAATAGATTACGACGGATCGTTGGAGATCGAAGTTGATAAAAAAAGAAAAACCAGTATCTCACAACAGGTTGCGCAAAATATATTTATCTCATGCGCTTGATGCATTTATTATTCTATCGAATATTTCTAACTCTAAGTTTAAGCTTTCTATTTTATTCCTGTCAAAACACGGAAAAGAAAGAAAGATTCTATGTTGTAACCACCACAGGGCACATTGCTGACCTTGTTCGAAATGTTGCAGGTAATAAAGCTACAGTTGCTCCGTTGATGGGCGCAGGTGTAGATCCTCACCTATATAAAGCGTCCCTAAGTGACTTAAAACTCTTGCAAAGTGCTGATATAATATTTTATAATGGCCTTCATCTGGAAGGAAAAATGGGGGAAGTTTTTCATAAACTTAGCCGTACAAAAAAGGTATTTGCCGTAAGTGATGGAATCCCAAGAGATTCTCTATTGATGGTAGATGAAGAAAACCATATTCCTGATCCACATATATGGTTTGATGTAGAAGTTTGGCAGTATTGTCTTGATAAAGTTTGTAAAGAAATGATTTTGGCTGACCCAGAAAATAAAGAATATTACTTAGCAAATGCAGCAAAATATAGAAAGGAGTTAAATGATCTTAATATTTTAATTAAAGACAAATTTCAAATTATTCCAAGGCATGAGAGACTTCTGGTAACTGCCCACGATGCCTTTGGCTATTTTGGAAGAAGATATGATGTTGAAGTTATTGGCTTACAGGGAATTTCGACACTTTCTGAATATGGATTAAATGAAATAACAACATTATCCAGAATGCTCATTTCCAGAAAAGTAAAAGCTGTTTTTATCGAAACTTCAGTTTCCGAGAAGGCCATTCAATCGGTGATTGAAGGTTGTAAACAGCAAGGTCATTTAGTGAAAATTGGAGGCAGTTTATATTCTGATGCTTTAGGTGCTGCCAACACCCCAGAAGGCACTTACATTGGAATGCAGAAAGCAAACCTAAAGTTGATAACTGAAGGATTAAAGTAATTCCTTATTCACAGAAGGCAATAAAAATAATTACTTATTCCTTATAACCTGTTTGAAAATTCCCTCTAAAAAAGCATGATCGACATAAACAGGCTTTTCTTTTTTGATCTTATCACTAATGTTTTTCATCCTGTTTTCAGTTACAGGATGTGTACTTAAAAACTCTGGTATTTGGTTACCTGCTTCATTTCCTTTTTGAAGATTTTCAAATAATGAGATAATCCCTTTAGGATTAATGGCATTTTTAACCATGGTTTTATAACCAACATTATCTGCCTGAGTTTCCAGGCTTCTGGAATAGGATAATTGATGAATTTGATTTGCATTATCAATAACTAAAGCCGTTATTCCACTCAAATCCCCGAACAAAATCGAAACCAACAAATAACCCGACATACTTCTAAATATGTGTTTAGTAGTATGTCTTTCAGTCACATGTCCTGCTTCATGTCCTAATAATGCAACAAGCTCTTCATATTGCTTCATGTCATTTAACAATGCTGTATAAACTACAATATGCCCGCCGGGCAATGCAAAGGCATTTTTAATTTCAGAATTAACAACAGTCACCTGAAGTGGATAATCAGTCTCAAAGTTTATTTGCTTCAAAAACTGGTTGGCAAATTTTGACCGTTCAATATCTACTTTTTCTGTCTTTATCATATTTTCATACAAAGACGCTCCCATTTTTATCTCATATTCTTTAGGAATCAGGTTTACTGATTGCTCGGCAAGAAATGGTAAGGCGAAAAAGTATAGCAGCAGTAACAATCCAATTACTGCAGCCGAAATAAAAGCAATTATTCCGACTCCACTATGTACTATTGAGTGACTGAATTTATCAAAACCAGATACCGGCGGTTTAAATTTAATAGCAAAATCAGCTGACACTATTTCAAGAACTTGCGACGGATATTCACCATATGAAACTTGAATAACTTCGTTTGTGGAATTTCTATAATCCTTTATCAAGGAAGTTTTCCACGTTTGTGTTCCAGTAATTACATCATCAGATTTGGGATGAATGACCAACCGATCAGAATAGAGAATAACTGATACATGGATAGATGAAGACGATTTACCGTCAAACAATCGTCCATCATAAATATTGGGTTCGGACATGGATAATTTAAACTATACCAACATCAAATATACCAGCAAGATCTTCTCCCATGGCATTTTTATAATCTTCCTCCGTTTGAATAATGCCATCTAAGTCTAGTTCACCTAAGAATTCTACGTGATTGAATATAAAATTTAACGTTCTTACGGTTGCCCACGGAGAGCCTAAACCCAGTGTAAAAACTATAATTAGAAGGTTAACTGCCATAAGTTTAAAAAAACCACCTCCGCTGACAGTAGACTTCAAGTTAACAACATTTCCATTCTGTTTAAGAACAATATTATTCACATAATAATTGTACATATCTTTCATCCACCAGAAAGCATAAATTCCAAATGTAATAATAGTGAGAAAGTATCCCTTAAAATTCATCCAGAAAAATGTACTACCTACTCCTGTATAACTGAATTCAACATTTCCCATCCTAACATTTCCTAAAACATATCTGCGAAGTTCCATGGCAAACCATGCGCCATATATTCCTAATGTAGCTATAGACAATAAAGTACCTTTTGCTGAAATATTCATAATTTCCTTTAAATCACCACGATACCCAAAATGAATCCCTCTCCAGGTAGTTCTGCTGGTCCGGTAGCGCATACTGGAATGAATAATAAAAGGTATAAAAAGCATCATAAAAAAGAAAAACAAAAAACCTCCTATAAATGGATGATGAACGGTACTGAGGTAAAAAAACAATCCGTAAGCTCCTCCTAAAATCAATATGCCTAAGATCATTCCTTTAAGCAATTCGAATCCATTTCCATGAAAGGTAAACCTGCTTCCTGCAAAGTCTGTTTCGCTAAAGGTGTATTTCAATACAGCGGCCCGGGCCCAGGGATAGTAAATTCCAAGTGTTACAATTATTAAAAGAAGGTTGACAATCTGAAGACTAAATAGTTTTTGTCCGCTTCCATGAAAAGAAAGCTTCTGAGGTGAGTTTTGCATGATTGCGTAGTAAGTGGTGAATAATAAAAGAGCAATATGGGGTATTTCCTCTAATCTTCCAATTATTTAATTATGACTTTTATACTGATAGCTAGACACATAAAGTTATCTTATAGACTATAGTATTTTGATTTCAATTGGGAAAAAGTTGAATCAGGGCTATCATTACACATTTGCGAAAGAAAGACCTTAGAAATCATATTGTACTTCTTTAGTTGAAATTTACAAGTTTCGTATTTCTTCAGTTTTCTTTTGATGCTCCCCTGCCAATTAGATTTTGAATCTCGAAACAGAGAATATTAATGAAAAATAACATAAATAATCAATTTTGAATAGGGAAACCTCAAAATTAATGTAAAAATGAAAATTACACCAGATTTGGTATTGTAAGTTCGAACAACGTACCCCTTCCTTCAGTAGAGGAGAATTTTATATTACCATCCAGTTTGTTTATTGTCTCTTTTACAATGTATAATCCAATTCCTGAACCTGAGCAATGTGTGTTTGCCCTATAGAACATATTGTATACTTTACTTTGAAATTCTTCAGGAATTCCTATCCCGTTGTCTTCAATACTGAGTGTAAGTTGCTTTTTGTCTGTGAGTATTTTTAGCTTAACCCATTTATTATCCTCTTCGCTTTTTTGGTATTTGATAGAGTTTGACAATAAATTATTTATTATGAGAGCTATTCTGAAGTTGTCACTTACAAAAGGATATTCTTCTATATATTCCGGAACAATATTTACGTCATCAAAAGTATTCGGTAAAGTGTTTTGAACGTTCACCACTGCCTCTTCTATAAGCAATGGAAAGTTTATTTGGCTTAAACTTATGTTGAAATTGTGATTTTTATAAAAGTCAGTAATTCCATTTATGACATTGTCCAGTTGCTTTATACTTTTAGAAAAAAGCTGAAACATAGCTTCTCTCCTATCACTTTCTGATTCTATCAGGTAAAGTAATCCAAGTAGCGTTTTTACCGGGGCTTTTAAATCATGTGATGCACTGTAAACGAAGCGGCTTAACTCTTCATTCATTTTTTCAAGCTCCTGGTTCTTTAATTTAAGCTGTTTTCCTATCCAGTAATGTTTGTAAGCACTTTCCATTGCTTCAATCATTCTGTTGTGGTCCCAGGGTTTTTCGATATACCTGAATATCTGTCCTTTATTAATCGCTTGAATAACAGCTGAAATGTCACTGTAAGCAGTTAATAAAATTCTGACAGGATCAGGATGTTTATGTAGTATATATTCGAAAAACTCAACACCGGTCATATCCGGCATTCTCTGGTCCGATACAATAATGTGAACTTCAGTACTGTTCAAAACTTGTAAGGCTTCAACAACATTATTTGCTGTATGAACTTTAAAAATGGACCTGAAACCTGCTTTGAAGGCTACAAGATTATTTAATTCATCGTCCAGATATAAAATACTAATCTCAGCCACAAAAAATCGTTAAAAATGAAAATCAATTTTGAATAAACATATCTAAGAAATGTTAAGACAATAATTTTTGTCTTAACATGAACTCAAGTTGGTTATTTGCCTGAATCAAACTTTTGGTTAACACCTTATTCTCTTTCCTTAAAGAAAATACTTCATAGGCTTGCCTTACAAACATTTTCAACTCTTCTTCATTCCAGGGCTTGGTCATGTACCTGTAAATCTGGCCTTTATTTACCGCATCAATCAGTGCCTGAATATCAGTATAACCAGTTAGAAGTATTCTCATGGGATCAGGATATTCTTCTATTATAGATTCAAGGAATTCCACGCCTGTCATTTGAGGCATCCTTTGGTCTGTAATAATAATTTCGATGTCATTTTCCTGAAGGATCCGTTTCCCTTCTTCCGGCGAAATTGCGGTGTATATATCATACATTCTTCTGAATGATGCTTTAAAAGCATTTAAATTATGCTCTTCATCATCAATGTATAATATCCTGATCTTATCGTCCATGTTATTTAACTAAAGAACTTTCAAATTATAAAAAAAATAAAACAATCCATATTTAATAACGTAAATGTGATAAGTTTTTATAAAAATAAATTCTCATAACTTTTAGAAGCTTTTTATAAGTTATTGATAAAAAATTACAATTAATATAGAAAAAAAACGATATAAATTTTCAACAAATGAAAGCCATAACTAATTCATATTAACATTTCAGAAAATGAAATTACAGGTTTATTAAATTTTTCTATTTTAATATGTATACAAGCTTAAAAAAAATTATTGATTCTAGCGAATCAATGAAAAATATTTATCAGCCGGTTTTTTTTAGACTTAGTGTCCAAATTGAAAAGCAAATTTTTTTTGATCTTGTAAAGGAAAAACCTTTCATTAAGATCTTTGATCAAATTAAAAGTCAAGTAGAAGAACTTCTCAAGTTACTTTCACCCAAAACTTCTTTTAGCAAAGAAAAATTATCAGATGCAGCCAAAGAATATATTGGGAGCTTGGTTCCAGAAGAATTTGGAGTTTGGGTATACTACCCATGGTCAAATACAATAGTTCATTTACTTGATGAAAAGGAATTTATTATAGTAAGGACCAACCGGAATAAAAATAAAATAACTTCAGAGGAACAAGACATTCTCGGAACAAAAAAGGTGGGTGTCATAGGGCTGTCTGTCGGTCAATCTGTTTCATTGGCACTTGCTTTAGAGAGAAGTTTTGGTGAGTTGAGGATAGCTGATTTTGATGTATTAGATATGAGTAACTTAAACCGTATCCGCACGGGCGTGCATAATCTTCAATTGAAAAAATCAGTTGCCTGTGCTCGTGAAATATCAGAAATAGATCCTTATTTAAAAGTTACCTGTTTTCACGACGGGATTAATGATGAGAATATAGATAGTTTTTTTAGTGAAGGTGGCAATTTGGACGCATTAATCGAAGAATGCGACAATTTGAATATTAAAATAACAAGCCGTCTAAAAGCCAGAAAATTAGGAATTCCTGTAATAATGGATACTAGTGACCGAGGGATGCTAGACATTGAAAGATATGACCTGGAAAGAGAAAGACCAATATTTCACGGACTTCTGGAGCATTATAATTTGAATGAAAGTTTTATTGACCCTGAAAAAAGAATGGAAATAATCTATTCGATTTTAGATAAAAATAAAATTACTCCCCGATTTAAAGAATCTATTAATGAAATAGGAAAAACGCTTACAACTTGGCCCCAATTAGCCTCATCAGTAATTTCGGGAGGCGCAAACGCAGCGGAAATTTACAGAAAAATCATGCTCAAATGTCCTATTCAATCAGGAAGATATTATGTTGACCTGGATGAACTAGTAGGTTAATTACTGAAACTAGAAGATGCAAATTTCAGAAAATGCTCCGAATTTATCCTATTTAAATATCAATAGCTATAAGGCAGTGGATAATCCCAAAGGCTGTGATGATTATGTAGAAGAGCATTTGAACGTTCTTAAAGATTTTGGGGTGAAAAAAGTTACATCATTAAATGAAACCTGGAAACATAATCCCAATAGCTATGTAATTGTTGTTGAAAACCCGGAAGAAAATAAATATGTGGCGGGGGCAAGGGTCGAAATTCAAAATCCGGATTTTCAATTACCTATTGAGCAAGCCATTGGTGAAATAGACGATAGCATTTATGATCTAATAAAGAGTTACTCTGGCAATAGGACTGGCGAAATATGTGGTTTATGGTCATCCAGCAGAGTTGCAGGCAACGGGGTAGCTTTTATGCTAATAAAATCATCAATTGTATTAGCAAATCTTCTAAACATGGAATCAGTCTTTGCACTTTGCTCTCCATATACAGTATCTATGTTTACTAAAGTCGGATTTCAAATTGAAACCTCTATTGGAAAAAATGGGACTTTCTATTATCCCAAACAAGATTTAATAGCTACAGCAATGGTCATAAAGGATTTAAAAGTATTGGCCACTGCAACTAAGGACTCAAACCATGAAATATTCAATTTGGTTTTAAATCCATTTCAGAATTTAATTGAACAAGGACCATCAAGAAAAATCGAAGTAGCATATAACCTTGACCCATTTAACAAATGATATCAATTTTTCTACATCCATTCAGGATTTGCAATCTATTCACAAGTAGTCTGCAAATTCTAAGTTTTTTAGTTTTCCTACTGCATAGTATTCATAGTTATGGAGATCCACAACCAAAATCATTTATTGAATATCAAAATTCACACATTGTAAAAAGCATTGAAAGTAATGTGTATATTTTGGAGGACAAAGAATCTAAATTAACTTTTGAAGAAGTTAAAGCTTCCAAACTTTTCTTTATAAGTCCTTTAAAGATTCCAAATCTTGGGGTCAGTAAATCAACATTTTGGTTGAAATTTTCGATAAAAAACACTTCAGAATTAGAAAATCTTTTGCTACAACTCTCATATCCTTTAATGGATGTTGCTGATTTATATGAATTAAAACCTGATGGAAGAATAATTATTAGCCAGACTGGCGATATAAAACCTTTTTCTGAAAGGAAATATAAAAATTCAAACTTTATCTTCGATATTTCAATTCCTACTAATGAAACAGAACAATTCTTTTTAAAGATTAAAGCCAGTGAGCAAATTCTTGTTCCTTTATTTATCAGTAGTACTGAACCATTAAATGAGATTAATACACTTAATGATAGCATAATAGGCATTTACATAGGAATAATACTTGCTCTATTCCTATATAATGGATTTTTATTATTCACCACAAATGATAAGAATTACCTATATTATATAATTTATATATTCTTTATTGGTCTGACCCAAGTTTGCTTGCTTGGTTACGCATCAAAATTATTTTGGCCTGACAATGTGTGGCTTTCAACTCACGGATTGTATCTCTCAGCTTCTATTGGCAGTGCTGCGATTATTATTTTCATGAAGAGTTTTTTGAACATGGAGAGGTACACCCCTAGGTTAATCTTCATTGTTTATGTTATTGTGGGCATTTATGCTATTTCATTTATAGCGGCATTATTTGATGAATTTCAGCTTTCATATAGGATTATCGACGTAAATGGATTACTGATAACTGTATTCTCTCTTTATGTAGCGTCCAGAATATCTTTATTAGGTTACCAACCTGCAAGGTATTTTCTTCTTAGCTGGACAGTTTTCATGATAGGTGTTTTAATTTTTGTTTTACGAAATTTTGGTGTTTTGCCTTACAATGACTTCACAAATTATACTATGCCAACCGGGTCTGCTTTAGAAGTAGTCCTGCTTTCATTTGCTTTGGCCGACAAAATAAATATACTGAAAAGAGAAAAACTTGAAAGCCAACAAGAAGTAATAAAGGCCCTTGAAGAAAACAAAAGGCTTATAACTATTCAGAATACAGAACTTGAAAGCAAGGTAAAACAGAGGACATTTGAACTGGAAAGTGCTTACAAAAACCTGCAAAATACACAGTCTCAGTTAGTGGATTCAGAAAAAATGGCTTCCTTAGGCCAACTCACAGCAGGAATTGCGCATGAGATAAATAACCCTATCAATTTTGTAGTTTCTAATATTACTCCTCTCCGAAGGGATATAAATGACATACTGGAACTTGTTGAAAAGTATGAAAAAATCAGCTTAGAAAAGGGGTTGGAAGAAAACCTTATAGAAATCAGAAAATTCAGAAAAGAGATTGATGTAGATTTTGTTAAGGAAGAAATTGATATGCTACTCAATGGAATCAGCGAAGGTGCTTCCAGAACATCAGAAATTATACGGAGCCTCCGCAATTTTTCAAGAGTTGATGAAAGCGATTTAAAAACCGCCAATATAAATGAAGGGATATTATCTACCCTTGTGCTCCTGTCACAACAATTTGACAAAATAACAGTAATAAAAAATATTGGTGATATTCCGAAAATTGATTGCTACCCTGGTAAACTTAATCAGGCATTTATGAATATCATAACAAATGCCATTCAAGCCTTACATAAAACAGAAAGTGCAAGAATTGAAATTTCTACACTTTTAGTAAACGAGGATGTGTTAATTTCTATAAAAGACAATGGATCTGGAATGACCGAAGAAATAAGGGCGAAAATATTCGATCCTTTTTTTACCACCAAAGATGTTGGCAAAGGTACAGGGCTTGGTCTGTCAATTACCTATGGAATAATTGAAAAGCATAAAGGAAAAATTGAAGTACATTCAGCTGTTGGTATGGGTACAGAGTTTGTCCTTACTTTACCGGTTAAAAGAGATGAATTAGCTTAAATATCACCTAATTGAGGTCTTAATAACAGCTCTTCAACCACAGTATGTTTGCTTAATTTCCAGCATCCAAGAACAGCCTGTCCTACGTCCGATGATTTCATAAATCTGGTTTCGGGTAAATCTGAACCTTCCCAGCTATTAGTAAATGTTGCTCCAGGTAAAATCGAGGTTACTCTAACATTAAATTCTTTCATTTCTTCTCTCAGAACTTTTGTCATACCATAGAGTGCAAACTTCGATATACAGTAAGATCCGCCATTGACATATGGAACAATACTTGCAGTTGAACAAATATTAAAAATATGACCCTCCATTCTGGACTTCATCATTGGAATAAAATATCTTGACATATGGTAGGCACTATATAAGTTAGTGTTCATCATCAATTCCAAATTCCCAACTTCTTCATTATGAATTTGGCCAGGTAAGAAATACCCAGTATTATTAACCAATATATCTATCTTATCTGTTTTTCCAGAAACAAATTTTCCAAACAGAATACAGGATTCTTTCTTTGATAAGTCTGCTTCCAAAATATGAATTGACTGACCTTTGAACTTCAATTCAAATCTTTCTTTTAGTAATTCTAAATCATTCAAATTTCTTGAGCAGGTTGCAACGTCAAATCCTTCAACCATAAAGGCTTCAATTACAGCAAGGCCAATTCCTTTAGTTCCACCAGTCACAACAATAAACTTATTTTGCTCCATTTTTCTACAATGTTTGAATGCAAGATAATTCAAAGTTCAGCATCCATAACAAATCATTTTTAAATCACTAACTAGTCCGTAACTTGCAAGCAAGTAGGTTAATTTGCCTGGCTAATTTGATTTAAATGATGCAGATTTTACAAACACTAGGGTCCTATATTTTATTCATCCAAAGCCTTTTCGTAAACCGAGAAAAATTCCGGATATACTTGAAGCTTACAATCGATGAATGTTTAAATCTTGGAGTAGGATCAGTTTTTTTAATCGCAGTTGTTTCATTGTTTCTTGGTGCGGTTACGGTAATTCAAACTGCTTATAATCTTTCCGGACCATTCGTTCCTAAATTTATTATCGGGACAATTGTACGTGATATGACTGTGCTGGAAATGGCTCCTACCCTAACATGTTTGATTCTTGCAGGTAAAGTAGGTTCAGCTATTGCCGGTGGCATTGGCACAATGAGAATTACAGAACAAATTGATGCATTAGAAGTGATGGGAATCAATTCTTCCTCTTACCTGGCATTGCCAAAAATTATTGCTTGTGTTGTGATGTTTCCTTTATTAGTGATAATGGCTGGCTATTTAACGATTGTGGCTGGTCAATTTATTGGTGTACACGTAGCAAAAGTAGTTTCAGAAGAAGATTTTGCTTATGGTTTAAGGGCTGGATTTAAGGATATAAACATTGTTGTTACCATCATAAAATCTTTTGTATTTGGTTACATTATATCTTCCATTTCAGCGTTTAGTGGTTATGTTACGAACGGTGGTGCTTTAGAAGTTGGAGAATCAATAACTAAAGCATTGACTACAAGTTGCCTTGCTCTGCTTACTGCGGATTATTTAATCGCTGAACTGTTTATTTAAAAGCTTTTAGGTAACATAAAACTATAAATTTTTAGTCCCCTGTTTTATCTATTATTAATTAGGATTGCAGACTTATCATATCTTTAAAGAAAGATTATCCGAGTGATAAAGTTGGTTGTCAACACGTTTGCAACAAAAGCTATAACTGCTGTTATCAGCCTTGCAATTGTAATGCTTACAACACATGTTTTAGGGCCTGTAGGAAGAGGAGAAATAACCTTAATTGCAGCTGATATTGGTATTGTTTTGCTGTTTATTCAAATCATTGGTGGTCCATCTTTAGTTTACCTCGTTCCAAGGGCAAACCCTTTCCATTTATTTATTTGCGCTGTAATATGGTCTTTCTTTTTGCCAGTATTACTTATTCCTTTTATGCAACTCATAGGAATTGTTGAACACAGCTTTTTTATACCCCTGATTTATATCTGTATTGTTTTTGGATTGTCATCTACCTGCCAGCTCATGCTGCTCAGTTTTGAACAAATAAATGCTTACAATATTTTAACTTTTGTTCAAACCACATTACACTTTTTAGGGCTTGGCTTTTTATTTTTAGTTGTAAAGAAGACTGACACCCAAAGCTTCATATGGTCCTTAGGGTTCTGCTATTCCATTACATTGATTTTAGGATTAATAATTCTTTCAAAATTTCTCAAAATTACCTCGTTAGTATACTTTTTTCATACGGCAAAAGAGGCAGTAATCAAAGGTTTTAACTTGCAAGCTGGCAACTTGATACAGTTTTTAAATTACCGGTTAAGTCTGTTTTTTTTAAGTTCTCAACTATCTAATCTGGGCTTATTTTCCATTTCATTGGTGTTTGCAGAGGCTATATGGTTGTTTGGCAGCAGCTTAAGTCTGGTTCAATACAGTAAAATTTCAAATGAAACTAATAGGAAAGAATCTGTCAATATTTCTTTTAAATTGGCTAAAATTAGTTTTTGGGTTACATTAATTTGTGTTTTGGTTTTGAGTTTCATTCCGGAATTTTTATATCAAATGGTGTTTGGGATTGGGTTTTCTGGTGCACGTTACCCCACTTTGGTTCTTTGTCCTGGAATACTGGCAATTGGTGTGGCCATGTCATTTAGCCATTACTTCGCTGGTATCGGAAATTTCAAATTGAATAATATAGCAGCTCTTATTGGATTGATTATAAAAATCCCTGCATGTATACTGCTCGTACCTGAATATAAAGAAATAGGCGCCGCATTAGCTTGTACACTATCTTACTCAGGGAGTTGCTTATACTTATTT
This sequence comes from Cytophagales bacterium, assembly GCA_014376535.1. Classification (GTDB taxonomy): domain Bacteria; phylum Bacteroidota; class Bacteroidia; order Cytophagales; family UBA9547; genus UBA9547. The sequence continues at coordinate 15,339 of JACMRH010000510.1, forward strand.
TATAAATTCAGCAAGGAAACAGGATTCACAATATCTGATATGATCTTGACCAAACAAGATTTTGCAAACCTGAAAATACTGGCAAGCAAAAAATTTATTTAGGAACTTTCCAGTATAGGTAAAATGCCACAACCGAAAAGGTCATGTTAGGAAGCCAGGCTGCCAACATAGGAGACATACCACCTGCACCGGCAAGTGTACGGCTCAGAATTACAAAAATGATGTAAATAAAGGCTAGCACAAATCCATAAGCGATTTGGTATGCAGCACCACCCCGGGTTTTACGTGAGGCCACAATGGCTCCCATAAGCGTTAGTATCACAATTGCAAAGGGATAAGCATATCTTTCGTATTTTTCAACATAGTAAGCTTCTACATTTTCTACACCTCTCAATTGAAGAAGATCTATGTAATCATTTAATTCATTTAGTGTAAAGGTTTCATAAAGCATGTAGTTGCTTTCAAAATCCTTTGGAGATAAGCTGATTACAGTATCTAATTTAGGGCCGCTGCTCAGATATTCTTTACCATCTCTAAATTCCCGGACAGTATAATAATCTAATGACCAACATTTTTTGATATCATTCCAAACAACCCTACCTGTTTTTATTTTTTTGATTAATTGCTTATCTACAATATGCTCGATGGAAAATTGGTAGCCAGTTTTGGTAATATTATTATAACTTTCCATGTAGATATAGCTTTCAGGTGCAACCTTCATATGAACATTGCGCTTGTTGTAGAAAAACTGGTCTTTTAAATATTGATTTTCAAATGCAACCCTAACTTTATTCGCTTTTGGTACTACCCAACCGATCATACCAAAAATAAGAACGGCTATAATGGAGGAACCCACAAAATAAGGCCATAAAATACGTTTAAAACTCATGCCTCCACTAAGCATTGCGATGATCTCTGTATGAGAAGCTAACTTAGCAGTGATAAACACAGAGGTAATAAAAATGGTAATCGGACTTAACATATTTGCCATGTAAGGCAAAAAGTTGATAAAGTACTCATTAAAAACCAGCCCAAAAGAAAGGTTTCGTTTTATAAAGTCTTCATTTTTCTCGGTATAATCAATTACTGAAATAATTGATAAAAGCACCAATACCACAAATATGTATGTGGTAATAAGTTTGCTGATAATATACCTATCTAATATTTTGATCATAATAAAGAGGCACGAAGTTATGAAATAGTCGGTTAGAACATGCTCTATTTTTGCCCCGATTTTGTAAAAAGCTTTGAGCTTACTAATATTGAAGATGTTTGAGATAAAAAGTAGAAGTTTAACACTTCTAAAAGGCCTAGGTATTTCTTTTTGCATTTTTTCTGTTTCCAGGATAGTATATTTTATTTTTAACTTTAATGACTTTGCATTTTACCCAATAAAAAACCTGGTTTGGGCTTTTACTATTGGCATCTGGTTCGATTCGGTTCCAGTGTTTTATTACAACATTTTATTTATTTTCATATTAATTCTTCCACATCCCTGGTTCCATAAAAATTGGTTTAAGCAACTGGTAATTTGGACTTTCCTATTTGGAAATAGTATTGCAACATTTCAAAATTTTATTGACTCTGCTTATTTTCCTTATAATAAAAAGCGTACCGGAGCCGAAATATTTCTTCTTTCCAAGGAGTGGAATACATCTCAGTTACTATCCTATGCACTGGATTTTTGGTATATGTTCCTTTTGTTTTTTATTGTTATTTATATTAGTTACCTGATACTCCAAAGCAAATTGTTTAGTTTATCTGCTAAAAATCAGGGATTAAAAGTCCATAAAAATTTCATTTTTAGTTTTTTTCAGTGGGCTGGATTTATATTAATTACTGTTGGAATTACTCTTATTGGAATGCGCGGTGGAATAGGTTTGATTCCATTGAGAACTTTTGATGCGAGCAGATATGTGAATATGGCACTTGTGCCTCTGGCTGTTAACACGCCTTTACAACTAATAAGCACAATTGAAAGCAATACAACACCCGAATTCAATTTTATGGAAGAACGTGAAGCATTAGAAATCATAAAACCTGAAAGATTGTACAATCAATCGGCTTTCGAGAAAAAAAATGTAGTCATTATCATTGTTGAGAGCCTTGGCAAGGAATATATGGGCTTTTATAATAATGGAAAAGGTTACACTCCATTTCTTGACTCTCTTTGCCATAAGTCTCTCACTTTCAATTATTCCTTTGCTAATGGAACCACTTCTATGGATGCGCCGCCTGCTTTATTTTCAGGAATTGCAAATCTGTTAGACGATAGCTATATCATATCAAGACATAATACCAACTCGCCATGCAGTATTGGGAAATTACTTGCCAAAAAAGGTTATAATAGCTCGTTTTACCATGCTGGAGAAAATGGAACAATGGGTTTTGATAATTTTATATCCCTCGCTAAAATGGGTGAATATTATGGATTAGATGATTATCCAAACAAAAAAGATTATGACGGGCTTTGGGGCATATTTGACGAACCATATCTTTCTTATTATGCAGACGAACTGACACAAAAAAAACAACCGTTTGTTAGTTCAGTATTTACCTTATCATCTCACCATCCATATACGATTCCTGAAAAATATAAAAACAAATTACCTCAGGGAACAATCGGTATTCATAAAAGTATTGCATATGCTGATCTATCATTAAAAAATTTCTTTTTAAAGTGTGAAAAATTACCATGGTTTAATAATACCCTTTTTGTAATCACGGGCGACCATACTTCAGATTCAGAAAACCCACTATATCAGACTCCAACAGGCAGATACGCTGTACCATTTATATTTTATTGCCCTCGAAATAATGGAGTTGAAGAAAAAAAAGATAATGTAATGCAGCAATCGATACTATTACCTACTATTATGGATTACCTTCACTATCCTTCGAGCTTTAATAGTTTGGGAAACTCAGCTTTAAGAAATGGTTCTTATGCTATTTTTTACTCAGGAGGAAGTTATACCATGTTGCAGAACAATCATGCGCTTGTAATGTCTCCCAGCCGCCAAACTTATCTCTATGATTATGTAAAAGATCCATATATGCAGAATGAAATTGGGGACAATTTAATACTCAAGCAAAATATGGATCTTACACTCAAATCTTATCTTCAGTTATTTGTCAAACAAATGAAGGAAAATACTTTTTAACAAATAACTACTTTTTTGTAATTGTGAACTCTACCCTGCGATTGGTCTGCCTATTGGCATCAGAGTCATTGGCAACTAATGGTTTATCTTCACCATAACCTACTGCTCTCATTCTGTTCAACTCTATACCTTTAGAAACAAGATAGTTCATTACCGCAATTGCTCTTTCTTGAGATAGCGCTTTATTGTCTGCATCTAATCCTATATCATCAGTATATCCACCAATTTCAATCTCAAGTTTCATATCTGAATTCATCAATTCCAGAACCTTATTTAACTGGTAAAACGAAGAAGGGAGCAGATCATATTTTCCCGTTTCAAAGTAAATATTTTTCAAAACCACTTTTTGACCCACTTCTAAAGGCACCATGTAATAATCTCTTTTCAACTCTCTGTATTCGCCTGTTGCTGGTAAAGAAATAGTGTCATAGTAAGGAACATAACCTTTTGCAAGAACGTTTATTGCATAATTATCACCATATGGCAGAACCACTTTGTAGTTCCCAGAAATGTGGTCTGTGTGGGCTATGCCTTCATCACCATCATCAGGATACACATAGTATTCAATAGTTGCTGCTATTGGCTTTTTTGTTTTGGCATTGAAAATTTTTCCATCCATTAACACAACTGGCCTTCCCTTCTGGGCATTATTGATTTTAATTTTGTCTATATCTGCTTTTCCTATGGAATTTAATTCAGAAACCATGTAACCAAAATCTCCTTTTGCATCAGTTACATAATATCCGTCTTTTGCTGGTGTATTAACAGGTGCTCCTACATTTACAGGATCACTCCAACTTGTCCATCCGGTATCTAATCTTTCTGACTTATATATATCAGTCAAACCCAATCCACCTGGTCGGTCACTGCTAAAAAATAATGTTCTATTATCTGAAGCCATATAAGGTGCAAACTCGGCAAATTCCGAATTGATTTTTCCATCAATTTTAACAGGCTTAGCAAAAGTATTATCACCCTTTCTTCTACTTATAAATAGGTCATAATTTTTAGAGTTGGTTTTTTCGGACATAGTGATGATCAATGCACTTCCATCTAAAGCAAGAGAAATACCATCATTATCCCCATGATCCATACTTTCCAAATCATCAATAACAACCATTTCAGGATCGGTCCAGCCTTTGTCAGTTAATCTCGTTAGTGAAAAACCTCTTCCAATAAATGCTCCATCTTTAAAGGCGCCCCTGATCAGTACCAGAAAACCGTCTGCATTTACCGACCAAACACAATTAGCATCAACCCTGTTCAATGATTTATCTGCACGCTGTGCTTCAGTCCAATGACCATCTTCTCCTTTAGTAGAAAACCAGATGTCTTGAGGATTTTTATTTTTAGGATGACCGGAGCGAACGAAATACATTATTTTTCCATCTGCGGAGATCTTAGGAGTCATTTCCATATACTTGGAATTGACCTTTTCCCCTAGGTTCTTTCTTTCAAAGTTTTCGGCCTGGTCCTGCGCATTTATTGAAAATGCCAAACAAACTAATTGTAGAACTGTTAAAATCCGTTTCATTTTAGTTAACAAGTTTATAATGTTTAAATAGTGATTTTGCTTTTATTTCCAGCACTCCAAACAAAGCTTCCTGAAATATACCAATTGACATTTTAGATTGTCCCTTTGTACGGTCAGTAAAGATTATTGTTTCTTCTTTGATAGAGAAACCATGTTTCCATGTTTCAAATTTCATTTCTATCTGAAAAGCGTAACCTACAAATTTTATTTTATCTAAGTTTAATGTTTCCAAAACTTTTCTTTTATAACATTTAAAACCGGCTGTAGGGTCATTTATAGGCATTCCTGTAATTAATTGGACATACTTGCCTGCAAAGTAGGACATCAGAACTCTACCCATAGGCCAATTGACCACATTCACTCCATTTACATATCTGGATCCTACAGCCATATCGTTACCTTCTTCAGAACAAGCTTTGTATAACCGAACTAAATCTTCCGGATTATGAGAAAAATCGGCGTCCATCTCAAATACATAATCATACTGATGGTGAATGGCATATTTAAATCCATGTATGTAAGCAGTACCTAATCCAAGTTTTCCTGACCTTTGTTCCAGGTGCAGCTTTTCTGGAAACTCGGATTGTAATCTGGTTACTATTTCTGCAGTACCATCTGGAGAGCCATCGTCTACAACAAGTACATGAAATTCAACAGGCAATAAAAGTACCTTTCTCAGGATTGCCTCTATGTTTTCCTTTTCGTTGTATGTGGGAATAATTACTAGTCTCTCGTTGGGCATTTTGGCACTCTTACTGTAAATATAGAATTTATTTATTTTCGATAACCAGGTTGTAACGATCGATTGTTTTTCTAGCCAATTTATTGGTTTTAATATAAAGAGGGATGCTACACAATGCAATAGCAGCACCAGGAATGAGCAAGCTTAAATTAGGGCCTTCATCATCAAAAGAGTCTCCTCCTAAAGATATCCCAGTTAATACCGCTCCAATAGCAAAAGCGCAAAATGTTAACCTAAACTTGCCTTTATAATCTGAAAAAAACTTTTGGGTCAATATGTCATTTGATTGCTTAAAATAAGACTTAAAAGACCATAATTGGCGATGTTTTTTATTATTCAGAGTATAGCTAGGAACAAATCCGTGAGTGTATTTAATTTGGCTAAGTTGCAGATTTATTTTTTCCTCTTTCTTTGCAAAGGTAAAAAGCCCAGTAGTATCTGCCAGTCGCTTACTAATTGTATCAACAGTCATAGCTTCTTGCTTTACCTCTAACTCTGAAACATAATCCGGAATTTTTTCCATCCAATTTGATTCATTGAATTTCTGAAGACATTCCGTAAGAACTATTCTTATTCTTCTTTCATGAGAAGAATAAATGTCCTTTCCTACTTCGCTCACAGACTCAGTAAAAGCATTGGTTTCGAATACCTTACCATATTTTCCGTCTTTTATCTGAAATAACTGAACATGCGCATAAGCTTGTCCAGACCGCATAATTTTTCCTTTTTCTTTCACATAAAGGCTCACTATATTTAAAGCCAATGGAACCTCATTGTTTTCAGTAGGAAGGTTGCGCAAAAAATAATTAGAGAACCCATTTATTGTACCGCCTTTCAAGGTAAAAGGCTTGCCTCTTGTTTCTTTTTTAATAATGCTCCATCCCAGCCTGTTTGTATCTATTCTGCTGTCAAGTATTTTTGAAATGTAAAATTTTCTTTCCTTTATCTCTACTGGAATGTTTTTTAATTCTAACTCAATGCTTTGAGAGAATGAATAATTATAAAAAAATATGGAAAAGGTAAAAATAAGTAAGTGGCGCATTAAATAATAAGATAACCTGCGAATCAAGACACAAAGGGCCGCATTTGCAATAAGAACAATTAAAACTTCAATTTAAAATGTTGTTTTG
>JACMRH010000058.1 GCA_014376535.1 Cytophagales bacterium
ATTTACAGATGGAGCACAATTCGGATTAGGAGCTGAAATTGGGATTAGTACCCAGAAACTTCACGCCAGAGGACCAATGGCTTTGGCAGAACTTTGTAGTTATAAATGGATAGTGACTGGTGATGGCCAGATTAGGCAATAATTATGAATGATGAATGAGGAATGAGGAATTGAGTTTGTCTATTCATAATTCATCACTTATAACTCATCACTTCCCTTTGCTTCTTGAACCTAATAAGCTAATTTTGCCAAATAAATTCAGATTTTATGAGCAAGAGTAGTACAAACCTTTTCTTTTTCATTGCAGGAGCCGCTGCTGGGGCAATTTTGGGTATTTTATATGCACCTGAAAAAGGGACGATAACAAGGAAAAACCTGGGTTCTACTTTGGATGATTATCGTCAGAAGTTAAAAGCGTATATTGATAAATTAAGTACAGAGCAAGGCGAAGAAATATTTACAGCGGCAAAATCTGAAGGCCAGCGTGTTATAAATGACGCAAAACAGGAGGCTGAAAGGCTTCTTCAAGACGTGGAAGATCTTATAAATCAAATTTCTACTTCTAAAAAAGCTTAATTTTTCCCTCTTTAATTTAGATTGATGTCACTTACTGTATTAGAAAAAAGTAATTTATCAAAAGTTGCAACCCAGGTTCGCCGGGATGTTGTAAGAATGGTCCATGGTGCAAAAGGGGGTCATCCTGGAGGTGCATTAGGTTGTACTGATCTATTTGTTTTGCTGTATTTCAAATACATGAAACACCATAAGGAATTTAGTATGGATGGTAAAGATGAAGATTTATTTTTCCTTTCAAACGGTCATATTTCTGCAGTTTGGTATAGTACCTTAGCACGTTTTGGTTACTTTCCGGTGAAAGAACTTGATTCTCACCGTAAAATAAATTCAAGGTTGCAAGGACATCCAACGCCACATGAACATCTTGAAGGAATAAGAATGGCGTCTGGGTCTCTTGGTCAGGGACTTTCTGTTGCTATTGGTGCTGCTCATGCTAAAAAACTTAATAAAGATTCCCGCCTTGTCTATTGTCTAATGGGGGATGGTGAGTTGCAGGAAGGACAAGTATGGGAAGCAGCGATGTATGCTCCAAACCGTCAGATAGATAATTTGATCGCTTTTGTTGATTATAACGGACAACAAATTGATGGACCTGTAGATAAGGTAATGTCTCTTCTTGATTTACGAGCTAAATGGGAATCTTTTGGATGGAAGGTTTTGGAAAGCAATGGTAATGATTTGGACGAACTTGCCTCAACAATAGAAGAAGCTCAATTACTATGTGGAAATGGTAAACCCATTATCATATTAATGACTACATCAATGGGATACGGTGTTGATTTTATGATGGGAAGCCACAAATGGCATGGCGTTGCCCCCAATGACGTTGAATTAGAGAAGGCCTTGTTGCAACTTGTTGATGGTATGGAGGACTATTGATAAATTTTTTTGTTTTAGAGTAATATAAATAAAAGGTTGCCTGAATTAGGGAACCTTTTATTTTACTTCCTTATCCGCACGCATACTTTTAATAACCCTCAGGTTGTATTTTGCGTTTTCAATGGCGTTTTCGATCCAGGTATTTAAATTCTTTTTGATATCCTGATAAGCATTTTCAGGATCTGGTTCATAACATGGTATCATATCCGCTAGGGTTGCACCATTTTTCAGAATAAACCTTTCAAAAGGATTTTCGCCTTTTTGACACATTCCTTGCCTTGGACATTTCAAATTGTTGATATAAATACCCAAAAGTGGCCTTCCTTCCATCCAGGCTTTTTTTATCTCGTAATTTACCCATTTTTGATGAGCGGTCTTTTCTCCGATTAGGACAATAACGCAACTGCGGTATTGCATTGTATTGTCAATCCATTCTTTTATTTCCCTATCTCTTTTACATCTTACTTGTTCCCAATCATTAGGTGATACCGGGCAATAACCTTCCAGTACGCCAATATTGCGAATTTGTTGAACGCGCATTACATCATTTTTATAATGAAAGCTATAAAAGACTTGTCGCTTAGTCATATTATACCAGTTAAAAGGTTTTTAAATAAATTTTTATAGGCAAAATCCGTTAAAAGACGTTTATCTGAAAAATTAAAAAGGTGATATAGTGCCTTGGCAGCTGCACCTGTACTGGCAATTGGAAGAATTATAGCATCCGGATGCAGCTTTCTGAACATATTAAATTCTTCAATTACGCCGCTTTTTCCACCAATAAATATACCAACCGAAAAGCGGTGACTATTAATCATTTGATACCTCATTTCAGATAAGCTACTTTCTAAATCAATGCCCACATCAATGATTCTCTTCTTCGGTATAAATTCATTATCAGCAGGAAATTCTTTTTTGAAATAGGCAGATTGATACAAAAGTATATTGTCCTTATGTTCCAATGTGGTTTTATACAAAATGTACCGGATAAGTGAGGTAATTGCTGGCTGACCACCATAAACAAGCACATTGTCTGTTAAAACAACAGCGGCTAAGGATCTTACAGCATCTCTGATGGCAACAATATCAGAAGTTGTAAAAAAATCACTATCTGGCTCATTTTCCGGGATTCCGGCAGATAAAAATATCATAACAGTAAATTTTAAATATCAAATAATTAAAAAGCTTTAGTCTGCCTGGACAATTCTAAAGTAATACCTAATAGTTTGAATGGAATTACCTACTTCATCTACAGCAGCTATCAACTCTTCAAGTTCACATTTTAATTCATTCGACCAGAAATTCAATTCGCTTAAGTTATCCTTATCTATTTTAACCATTTCAAGTGGTTGATTTCTGATCATGATTCCAGGCATAAAAAAACAAAGTATTAATTATTAGGTGGCAATAAAAAAGTATACCATACCAAATCAATTACGGTCTGCATTCAATTAAATTTTTGTTGTTGAGAAATGAAAATGTGTATGGCTTAATTGTTTTAGCCGTTTTAGTCTAAAATTTAATTATTATGTTTCATCACATTAAAGAGTTACAATTTAATGCAAGGGTTTCTAAACCTGACCCCAGATTTGCAACATTACTATTAGAGCAATTTGGTGGTGCCAACGGAGAATTAGCCGCAGCCATGCAATATTTTCAACAAGCATTTGGAGCTAAAATGCCACATCCTGATAAATATGACATGCTGATGGACATTGCTACAGAAGAATTTAGTCACTTGGAAATTGTAGGCGCTACTATCCAAATGCTTTTAAAAGGAGTAAATGGTGATTTGAAAAATGCTGCAGAAGAATCTGAGATTATGCAGGTTATGAATGGCAAAGCGGCTAAAGAATCTTTAATTCACGAAGGCATTGCCAACCCTCAATTTTACGTAATAAGTGGAGGAGGCCCGGCTTTAACTAATAGTCAGGGGATTCCATGGTGTGCTTCTTACACAAATTCAAATGGCGATTTAACAGTGGATTTACGTACCAACCTTGCCTCAGAGTCAAGAGCTAAACTAGTATATGAACACTTACTTAAGTTTACTGATGACCAGTATGTTAAAGAAACTTTGCGTTTTCTTATGAGTAGAGAAGTTGCCCATTTTGAAATGTTCCAGGCTGCTTTGGATACTATTCAACCAAATTATCCTCCGGGAGTATTACAATCGGATCCGAGGTTTACAACTCAGTATTTTAATCTTTCTGGTGGAGAAACTGTCCGTGGGCCATGGAACGAAGGTAATATGCCAATAACAGGTAAAAGCTGGGACTTTATTGAAAACCCAGTTGAACATGTTAAAAAAACAAACGGATTAGAAACTGAACAAAACAGCAAAAAACAAGAGCTTGAAGCAAGTTTTGCTATGGACAAAAAATTAAGCAAAGCAAAAAGCGAAGAAGTGAAGAGTGCAGAACCTGAAGGTGTTGCAGAATGGAGCAAGGCGAATAAGGTTAAAAAATAAATCATTAAACAGGGACTACAATTTAGTGTAGTCCCTGTTTAACTTATTCTGGACCAGTTTACAGTTCCTTTTTTCGAAGATTCAACTTGTAATGAAATACATTTATTCTCAGGTAAATTTAAACCTGGGTCCTTTTCAAGAATTTCAATTGCATCATTACGGGCCACTTTGAGGATTTCACTGTCCTGAGAGAGGTCTGCAATCAATAAATCTAAAGCTCCACTTTGTTTGGTGCCCATCAAATCACCTGGCCCTCGCAATTTCAGATCAATATCGGCAATTTCGAAGCCATTGTTAGTTCGTACCATCGTTTCAATCCTTGTTTTGCTGTTTTCATACAACTGTTTGTCCGTCATTAAGATACAATAAGATTGATCAGCTCCTCTGCCAACCCTGCCACGTAATTGATGTAATTGTGCCAGGCCAAACCTTTGGGCAGATTCTATGACTATCACACTTGCATTTGGAACATTAACTCCAACTTCAATAACAGTAGTAGCAACCATTATTTTGGTTTCACCTTTGATAAACCTTTGCATTTCAAAGTCTTTGTCTTTTGGTTTTTGTCTGCCATGAACAATACTTACATGTACATCCTTAAAATACCTTTGTACACTTTCATAACCGTCAAAAAGATCTTTAAGGTCAAGAGTGGACGATTCTTCAATTAAAGGATAAACAATGTAAGCTTGCCTGCCTTCTTGAATTTGTTCACTAATAAAACCAAAGACTTGCAACCTGTGGGCATCTGTTCGGTGTAAAGTCTTAATAGGTTTCCTATTTGCAGGCAATTCATCTATCACAGAAACATCTAAATCACCATAAAGTGTCATAGCCAAAGTACGCGGAATGGGAGTAGCGGTCATAACCAAAATATGTGGCTGGACCTTTTCATTTTTTCGCCAGAGTTTTGAACGTTGTTCTACTCCAAAACGATGTTGCTCATCTACCACCACTAACCCCAGGTTTTTATACTGAACTTTGTCTTCTATTAAAGCGTGAGTCCCTATTAAAATTTTCAAGGAACCATCTTCCAAAGCTGCATGGATTAACCTTCGTTCTTTAACTGAAGATGACCCACTCAATTTGGCGATGTTAATTCCAAGTTTATCAGCAAAGACTTTGAGGCCATCATAATGTTGTTGTGATAGAATCTCTGTTGGTGCCATAAGGCAAGACTGTGCATCATTGTCAATTGCCATTAAAATGCAAATAAAGGCGACCATCGTTTTTCCACTTCCTACATCGCCTTGCAATAACCTGTTCATTTGCTTCCCGCTCCGGACATCGTCATAAATTTCCCGGATCACTCTTTTTTGGGCATTCGTTAATTCAAATGGTAAATATTGTTTATAGAATACGTTAAGTGTAGGAATCTTTTGAAAAGATAAACCCTTGAAATTCTTTTGTTTAAAAAGTTTGGAACTAAGCAGGTTCAGTTGAACATAGAAAAGCTCTTCATACTTTAATCTTCTTTGAGCTTGTGCTAATAGTTCAGCTGTAGTCGGCAAATGAATATTCCACAATGCTTCTTGTTTGCTGATTAACCTATACTTTTTTTGAAGATCAAATGGTATTGTTTCCGTTATATACGATTTAGAAACCTGAAGCAATTGCGATTGAAGCTTTTGAATAGCCTTACTACCAAGATAATTGGCTTTCAGTTTTTCTGTTGTAGAATAAATTGGTTGCAAAAATGATTTTGTCTCAGATTTCCCCTCATACAATTCGATTTCCGGATGAGAAATCTGAAATGAATGACCAAAAAATGTAGCTTTTCCAAAAACAAGATAGTCTTTGCCAAGAATTAATTGATTTTTTATAAAGAGAGCATTCTGAAACCAAACCAGGTCGATTTGCCCAGAGCTATCTGTTGCTTTGACTACCAGCCTTTTTTTATTTCCTTCCCCTAATTGTTGGATATCTCTTATGCGAAGCAATAACTGTACGTTAGGTAAGTGTTCAGTTAATTCTGAGACATTATAAACCTTAGTTCTGTCCTCATATCGGAAAGGATAGAACTGTAATAGGTCTGCGTAGGTAAATATTTCGAGCTCTTTACGTAGTAAAACGGCTTTTTTCTCCCCTACACCCTTTAAAAATTCAATTTTGGTTTGAAAAAACCTTTCCAATTTGGCTTATGTTATCAGTAAAGTACAATTATATCAATAAATTGTTAAAAATTTAATCAGGGTTTGCTATTATAAATTAAAACGCTACATTTGGGCACTGTTTGGTCTACACTTTTAGCATTTACTTTTCTCCGGGCACTTTTACAACTGAAATTACGACTTTTGAACCTTGATTGTTCAGTATTTTTATTCGATTTTTCTAGCTACCAGTTGAAAAACTGGTAGCTTTTCTTTTTCTAACTCTTTCCTTTCAAAATAAGTTTGTTTTTCTCCCTTGTATTTGCAATTAAAAAATAATCTGTCACAATCTATTTGTTAAGCTTAGGCGAATATTTTTAGATTTGCCTGATATTTAAATTTGACAATGGAATTCAGGATAGAAAAGGATACAATGGGCGAAGTTAAAGTGCCCGCTGATAAATATTGGGGTGCTCAAACTGAAAGGTCAAGGAACAACTTTAAAATAGGGCCTGAAGGAAGTATGCCCAAAGAAATTATTTATGCTTTTGGATATCTAAAAAAAGCTGCAGCCCATGCCAATTGTGCATTGGGTGTGCTTTCAGAATCTAAAAGAGACATGATTTCTAAAGTATGTGATGAAATTCTGGCAGGAAAGCTTGATGATCAATTCCCATTGGTAATCTGGCAAACTGGTTCAGGTACTCAAAGTAATATGAATGCAAATGAAGTAATAGCTTATCGTGCTCATGTTATTAATGGAGGCCAACTATCAGATGAAAAGAAAGTTCTGCATCCTAATGACGATGTGAATAAATCTCAATCTTCCAACGATACATTTCCAACTGCGATGCACATAGCTGCATATAAACAAGTGGTAGAATTGACGATTCCCGGAATGGAAAAGTTAAGGGATACCCTGGCAAAAAAATCAGAAGACTATAAGAACATAGTAAAAACGGGAAGGACCCATTTTATGGATGCCACACCACTTACCTTGGGCCAGGAATTTTCAGGTTATGTTCAACAAATTACAAACAGTATTAGGGCGTTGAGAAATGCGCTTGAAATGGTTGGAGAGCTTGCTTTAGGTGGAACTGCTGTTGGAACAGGAATGAACACACCTAAAGGGTATGATGTATTAGTTGCCCAAAAAATTGCCGAATTCACCGGATTGCCTTTTGTAACTGCACCAAATAAATTCGAGGCACTTGCAGCACATGATGCGATGGTAGAACTTTCAGGGGCATTGAAAAGATCGGCTGTTGGCTTAATGAAAATTGCGAACGATATCAGGATGCTTAGTTCTGGTCCCAGATGTGGAATAGGAGAGTTAATTATTCCGGATAATGAACCAGGTTCTTCAATAATGCCAGGTAAAGTGAATCCAACTCAGCCAGAGGCACTTACAATGGTTTGCGCACAAGTTATTGGAAATGATGTTGCCGTATCTATAGGTGGATCAAATGGACACTTTGAATTAAATGTTTTTAAACCTGTTATTGCATCTAATGTTTTGCAGTCAGCCAGATTAATTGGTGATGCCTGTATTTCATTTAATGATAAATGCGCGATTGGTATTGAACCTAATAAGCCTGTTTTAAAACAACATTTAGAAAACTCTCTGATGTTGGTAACTGCATTAAATACCTATATAGGATATGAGAATGCCGCTAAAATTGCCAAAACAGCCCATAAAGAAAATAAAACTTTAAGAGAAGCTGCAATTGGATTGGGCCTGGTTACCAACGAACAGTTTGACCAATGGGTGAAGCCAGAAGACATGACTGGCAGTTTAAAATGAAACAATTTATATTAAGCTAACGTAGGTGAAAGGAAGTCTGTTAAAAAACATTTTAATATATTTAGGGCAATGAATTTAAGAGCTCCTTTCACCTGCATTTTTTTATTATATAGTTTTTTGACGTTTTGTCAGGATGAGAAAAAGGAATGGGCTAAGAAGATGAAGGAAATGGATCCTTTGGCTTTAAAAGCTCTTTATGTAGAAAGAGATCAGCTTAAAATTCAGGTTGATACTAAAACGCAGGAAACAGCTAACTTATCCAAGCAATTAGAGGATTTAAAAGCAAGTACTGTGAAAATGCCCGTTTCAGAACCGGATGAAAAGGATGTTACAGCGAACGGTGCGGCCAGGCAGCCAGCCAATGCTCAGGGAGTTACTTTTAAAGTGCAGATTGGAGCATTTAAGAACAAAGATCTAACCAAATATTTTGAGAATAATAAAAATTTTAGTGGTGATGTTGATCCAGACGGTACTAAAAAATATACTTTAGGGTATTTTAATGAATATTGGGAGGCAGACACTTTTAAAAAATATCTTCGTGAGATGGGAGTGAAAGATGCCTGGATAGTTCCATATAAAGATGGTAAGCGCCTGAATATTAAAGATGTACTTGAAGGGGCTATTGATTAGTAAGGTCCAATTTTATTTTTTTTAAACTTCCACATCAATTTCTATTTAAATTTAGAGGGCACTTCATAAAATCTGGGTAAGAATTACCTATTTTAGCCTTCTGAAATAATTGTTCTAATGAGTACTCCACAAATTAAGAAGATAGCGGTTTTTACAAGCGGAGGCGATGCGCCGGGAATGAATGCGGCAATTAGGGCTGTTGTTCGTGGTTCACTTTATTATAACCTTGAGGTTTGTGGCATTTTAAGAGGATATGAAGGTATGATTGCCGGTCAATTTTTACCCTTGACAGGTTTGTCCGTAAGCAATATTATACAAAGGGGTGGCACAATTTTGAAATCTGCCCGTAGTGAAGATTTTCGGAGCAAGGCTGGAAGGGCTAGAGCTTATGAAAATGTAAAAAATTATGGTATTGATGCCATAGTTCCAATAGGCGGAAACGGAACATTTACCGGAGCAAAGATATTTTTCGAAGAATATGGTATTCCAAGCGTAGGCGTACCGGGAACTATTGACAATGACCTTTACGGAACAGATTTCACAATAGGTTATGATACAGCAGTAAATACAGCCTTAGATTCAATAGATAAGATTCGGGATACTGCAGATGCACACGAACGGGTATTCTTTATTGAAGTTATGGGCCGGGATACAGGTTTTATTGCTGTTAGAAGTGCCATTGGCGGTGGTGCAGAAATGGCCCTGATTCCAGAAACCAGGACAAAGTTGAAGGACATTGTAAAAAAGTTAACTGCAACAGCCCTTCATACTAAATCGTCTCATGTTATTATTGTGGCAGAAGGTGATGAGGAAGGAAACGCAATGGAAATAGCAGCAAAAGTTAAAAAAGAGTTGCCAGAACTGGATATTAAAGTTACAAACTTAGGCCATACACAGCGTGGTGGCTCACCTACTGCAGCAGACCGTGTTTTAGCAAGCAGGTTAGGTCTTGCTGCTGTGGAAGGATTGATCGCAGGGAAAACCGGAGTGATGGCAGGAATAGTGAACAGAAGTTTAATTTATACTTCTTTTGAAGATACTATAACCAAGAAAAAGCCAGTCAACAAAGACCTTATAAGAATGATAGATATATTAAGTGGAAGGGGATTGTAATTCCCCTTCATCTTTTCAATTTTAGAAACTAGGAGGTAATTTTAAAGTTTCTAACCTTACTCCAATTAAAGTTTCAAGGTCATTTTTTGTAGTGTAATAATTCGTTTCTGCTTCAAATCTGCTTTCTAAAAGTGACAAATGGCTTAATGCAGCTGTATTATATTGTTCAAAAGCGATCTCATTTTTTTGGAATTTTTGTTTGATAATATTCTGCGAAGTACCACTTTCTTCCACTGCCTGGGTCCTGATTTTCAAAACGTATTTCGCAAGCTTATATGCATAAACTCTTTTTGCTACTTCATTTCTTATCATTACTCTCTGCAAATCAATTTCTGATTTCGTAATAGCATATTCCTGCCTAGCTTTTTTCGTTTCTAGCGGTGTTAAAACAAAAGTTCCAAGGTTAAGCCTAAGTCCAAAAACGTATTTTGGATAAAATATATTCACTCCTTGAGTTGCATTTGGGTTAATGTTCGCTTCATTTAAATTGAATTGAGCTGACAAATCCTTAGTCCAGGACCATTTTGCAAGTTTAATATCATACGCTGCAACTGCTGATTGCTGCTCCTTAATCCTGTTTTGAGGATAGTTTTCCCAGGCCAGTTCAAACATTTTGTCAGTAACGAACCTTGTGGTGTCATCTTGTGTCTGAGCAAAAGATGTTGCTGAAATGGCGGTGCTAAAGAGAATTAGGAATATAATCTGTTTCATGATTTTCTAATTTTGGCATTACGATAACTATTGCCATTGAAGCGTAAAATATAATAGATGTAGGATACATGGTGAGTGCTTCCTGCGCATAATTTGCGATAATAAGACAAAAAATAACACTTAGCAAAGCTGCCTGCAAAGTTTTTAGCTTTGGGTCTTTAATAATATGGTAATTCCTGATAGCTATCTTAAATAATATAAACAGCAGAACACAATAGATTATCATTCCTATCCATCCCAATTCCACAGCAATTTTTACAAATCCACTGTCAGGAGGGAAACCTGCTAATTGTGAGCCTGGAGAAAATCTTTCTCCCCAGTCGCCAACAGTACCAAGACCGGCGCCAATAGGATGAGATTGAATATATGGTTTAATAAAAGCCTGATTTTTCATTCTAACCTGGAAAGAAGGGTCATTTTCTGGCATGAAGGCAGATCTTAATCTTTCAAGCGCGTTGGCATCTAAAGGCCCAAGGCTTTTTATTGGTGATAGGATAACCCCTGCCCCTGCAGTGAAAAATAATATTGAAACAAATATAAAACCTGGTTTTAAGGTTAGGACTGTAAGGAAAACCATTCCGATAGGTATAAGTACATAGGCAGTTCGCGTACCTGAAAAGACCATGGACAATCCCATCGTGGCAGCTACAATTAAATAGTAAACTCTCTTAAGAGGTTTAATAGGCCCAATACATAAAATAAAACATAACAATGCAGTATAAGCCGCTGTCATTCCAAAAGTTGTGGGGTCACTGAAAAACGAGAATTTCCGGTAACGCCCCCAATTGTAGTATAATTTATAGCGTTCTTCATCTGCTTTTATCCAATTGATTTCAAAAGGAGAAAGGCCGTGAAATTCTTGATAGAGACCATAAAGGCCAAGAAGAAATGCCAGAAATATCCACAAACTTATAAAAGTGTCAACAATTTTGAATGTTTGAAAGGCATATAGACAAATAAAGAAAAATACAAATGCTCCGGCCATACCTCGGATGGTGAATACCCAGGCCAACCGGGATGTTGCAACCGGATTAGCCACTTGTGCCAGATTGTAAATTATCCAGATAACGACCATCGTACTAACGCCATTCCTGGCAAAGGTCCAGTTATTACGACCAATATGGATTATCATAGCCAGGAAGTAATAAAGGATTAGAAAGTCCATCAGCAAACCCAAGGGAAGATCTATAAACCGAAGTATACCCAGAATAAAAAATGACACAACAAATGTCAGGTATACACCAAAATAAATATTGGCAGTACTGTAAACAAGTAGCGGTATAGCAACTGCTGCAATGATGAATAAAAAAGGCAATTTAAAACCTGTATTAGCTGCCCCAAAAGCTACAGCCACACTTAACAGCCCAATTAAAATGTAAAAAATAAATTTATATTTCGAATACGCGGGCTGTTTATAGGTACTTTCTTTCCATACAAATGGGGTATCATTTGTATTTATCTTCTCGCTATTTTCTTTTGCCAGTTCCTGCATTAAAATACTACTTTGGCAAAAACTGCAAACAGGGTAAGTCCCAGAAATGTTAGTGCGATATAATATTTTACTTTATCACCGCCTTCCATATTATGATATTTTGCTTTTCAACATTCTGAAAATTTCCGGATAAAAGGCAAAGGTATTAAGCAATGTTCTCTTTATGCTGATGTTGTAATTTTTGACCATATAAAGACAAACGAAAGATGTACAGAATATATATACAATCAAAGAACCTAAAGCAGCACCTTCCAGGCCATACTTACTGATCATAAAATAATTGACCCCGATATTCAGAGCCGCATTTGCAATTATAAAATAGAAATTCACATGAGGTTTGCCTACTGAATCAAGTATGGTACCAAATTGACGTAAAAAGGGCAGGAATAAATTTTGAATTACTACCAGTTGTAATACGAAGGCTATATCAGTATAATCTTTTCCCGTTAATACAAATAAGATCAGCTTAGGAAAAAGACAAACAAAAATTACTCCTGGTAAAATGATAGAAAGCATCACAGCAACTGATTTTTCATACAACTGTTTGGCAGCAGAAGGGCCTTCTTCATGTATCCGTTTAGAACTTTGAGGGAAAACTATTGTCGCAATAGAGGTAACTGGAACTTCAAAAAGGTTCGAAATTCTGGCTGCAGCATTATAAGATCCTACTTCAACAGTACTTCTTAAGTTCCCCAAAATCATTTGGTCTGCAGTTTTAAAAAATACAGAACTGATATTGGTACCAAACACAAATTTACCGTAATGGAAAAGTTTCTTAACCCAATCCCAATTTATGGTACGGCTCATCTCGATATATTTTTGTACAAATATTACCGATAATAGTGCTCCGGCAATTGCACAAATAGATTGCACATTCACCATTTGCACCATGTCTGGGGTTTGATTCGTTAAAAATTTATAAAGAATATAAAAAAAGAAACCTGCTTGCCTTACGAGGTTGCTAAAAAAGATTCCTTTAAAATCCAGGTTAGCCTGTTGGATAAAATTAAACTGAGAAAAAAATATTAATACAATAGTCGTAATGATGTAAAACCGGTACATCGGCAATAAAACAGGAGAATGCCAATAATCTGCCAGTATTGGAGCGAGAATATAAAGTAAAGCAGCACTTATTGATGTCAAAATAACATTTAGAGCCAATGAAGCAGTAATGATCTCTTTTTTAAGTTCTGGCTCTGAAGTTGTTAAATGTTTAATCAGTGCATTTTGAATTAGTCCGTTCCGGGCAAGTTCTATCAGGGTTGTTACTGAAAGAAAAAGGGACCAAATTCCAAATTCATCTTTGTTAACAGTTCTGACCAAAATAAAAAACGAACCAAAACCAAGAATCAGCGAAGAGAAACGCTCCGCCATGGTTAGCAACCCGGAATTCAACCAGTACTTTCTATTCTCGTTCAAGTTCAAAAAATTATACTAACAGATCTTCCAGATCTACTTTGTTTAAAATGCTTCCGAAATACTTGTTACCTATTGATTTCAAGTATTTTATAGAAACTTTATCTAATTGTTTAATTGATTTGTCGGATGCAAAAACACCTACTACTTTGTCGCAATAAACAGCAAGTTCTTTGGTGTCCGAATATTGGTTCAGGCTTGGTCCTTCCAGAAATATATAATCATATCTTGGTCTTAAGGTAACCAATAATTCTTCAAATCTTCTTCCATGAAAAATTTCAGAAGGAGAAAGATCATTTCCTTTACAACTTATGATATCCAATCCGTCGATATGCGTTCTCTGAAGCACATCTTCAGTGGTTGTTTCCATCTTTGGGTTTGGAAAATCAATGCCTAAAGATTGAGAAGATGAATTCGTAGATCCCAATAATTTTCTTTCAGGTTGATAGAAATAATCTTCCACAGCCACATTTCCTTTAAAAAGCTGTGAGAGCGTATTGTGCTTAAAATTTGTATCAATTATTAGTACTTTTTTGTAATTAAGGATAAGTGAATATGCAAGCGAAACAAGAACAAAGCTTTTTCCTTCTTCTTTTTCAGTACTTGTAAATAAGAAAACCTTATTGTTTTCCTTTTCTATTTCATACCTGATATTACGCAACTGTTCTTTAAACTTGCTTCCTGCAGGTGTATGTTGCCCATTCTCAAAGAACACATTGTCAAGGTTTGAAGATTTTTTAGGTAAAGCATACACGCAACCTAATAATGAAAGTCCAGTATTTTTACCGAAGTTCTCAGGGTTTTTGATTGTGTTGTCGAAGTAAGCAATAAGAAATAAAATCGACAGACCAATAATGAAAGAAGCAACTGAAGCAACACCGGAAAAAATAACTCTTTTCAAAGGTTCTGGCTCGTCTGCTGGTTGCCCAATTTCGATCTGACGGATAATAGCACCATTTTTCATAGCTTCATTCCTGGCATCATTGTACTTTTCAACCACATTCATGTATTCATCTTTTGCAACAGTTACACCCATTTCTAATGGTGTAAGAGTTGCTTCATTACCAGCAAAATTGGTTAAAGAACTTTTACTGGAATATATACTTGCCTGAATTGAGCTTAGAGATGCTTCTGCCATAGAAAGCTCCACTTCATAGTCAATTTTCTTCTGTATCAGGTCTTTATAAGATTCATCAACTCCTATACTCGCATTTTGATTGAGGTTAGATAACTGTCTTTCCAATTGATGGCGTAACTGAACTACTGAATCTGCAACTGCTTTTTCTTTAAATCCGCTATTTATATATTTCTCATTAAGTTTTTCAATTTTAGCCTTTAAATTAATAATAGAGCTATTAGTTTGGTGTGCCTGGTTGCTTTTAACTTCAGCTTGATTTAGTTGAGAATCGATATTTCCTATTGCTCTTCTGAGGCCTAATACCTTCTTTTCTTCTTCATTTTTAGCAGTTTCCAAAGTGGAAATCCGATCAATGTGTGCTTCACTTTGAGATGAATAGTCAATTACCTGCGAACCAGATTTTACTTTACTAAGCGAATCCAGTTTCTTCTCAAAATCTGCTTTCTTCTTATCTCTTAACTCTTTAAAAAAGGCAACTGATTTTTCGGCCCTTTTATCTTCAATTATATCGTTTACCCGTATTGTCTCCTGGCAATAAAAATTTACCAAAGAACTTGATAGACGTGGATTTTGTGTTTTAACCTCAACTTTAAAATAATCTGATCCTGTAATCCGGGAAATTTGTAGAGTTTTAGAAAGTATTCCCTGGTCGTAATACATGATTTTTAACATGTCATATATAGTCTGGTCATCCTTATTGTTTAGGTCTAAAAGTTCTTCACGTTCATATTTTTGCTTGACGATTGTTTTTGCAGTTTCAAGGCTTGAAATTGTATATTTCTTTAAAAGTTCATTATATTCTTCTGGCTTATAAGCGCCTTTACTGTCAATTTCCTGTATTAACATTCTGTAAGAGAGCATAGTATACACTTCTTTAGAATTTAAAAATTCCAAGAAATTGGTAAACTTACTATTCACCTCATTCCAGCTGAGTTCGGATTTGTCAAAAGAAACCTGATTTTTATCCGTAATACCAGCAGAAAGCTGAGCCCTTGAGTAATATTCTTTGTTCTTTAAAGAAATCAAGACAAAAGTTATCCCTGCCGCAGCTATTGCGATTAAGGTGATAAATATCCAATTTCTTTTAAATAATTTTAAAAAGTAAGCAATTTCCATGCGCTATTATTTCTCCCCGTTAATTTCCAAATTTAATCTGTTTTTCTTATTTTTAAGATTGTTAGCCACGGAAATGAACTAATCTGTGATAGTTTATAACATTAATAAAAATAATCTAATTATGCGACAAAGTCTACTCATAACTTTTATTGCCACATCAATTTTTGTGCCAAGACTTTTTGCACAAGTCGCGTATACAGCAAACGATTCGGTTGTACGCTATAACGGAGAATTTTTGTACGGTACAAACCCTGGTTACTATACAACTGCCTGGAATGACATTGCGCTTTCAGACATTGCCAAAGGATACAATACGTTAGGAGCAAATTCCCGTAGTTTCAGGGCAAAATTGCCACATGACTTTCTTGAAAGATATGGTTATGATATTCGCTTAAAAGAGTTCGAACATTATAAGGCTATAGGAATGAAGGATCATGCCTGCTATTTAGGCACTTACTTTGATGTGACCAGTACCGAACCTGTACATGTTCAATATATAAAGGATAATATGGACAGCGTAAAGTATGGAGGTTGTGACAAATATCCTCAAGCATACAAGAAACTATATGAGCCTATTTGGGATGGCGGTTTGAATGGGACACCTGTAAACGAGAATAATCCATTTGCGTTGTACATTTATAAAACTGTCAGTACTTACAAACAATACGTCAAATTTTGGGAAATTATTAATGAGCCAGACTATTGTATATCTACATCATGTGAAGATGCTCCTGGGATACCAGGAAACTGGTGGGAAAATCCGCCAAAACCTTGTGATATGCCCAATTTTCGCGCCCCATTATTTCATTATGTGCGGATGTTAAGAATAGCATACGAGGTAATCAAAACCGTTAGTCCGGATTCGTATGTTGCTATTGGCGGAATTGGATACAGGAGTTTTCTTGATGTATTGTTGCGTTACACGGATAATCCAAATGGTGGTGTAAAATCTGCTGATTTTCCTTTAACTGGAGGGGCATATTTTGATGTAGTTAGTTTTCATTGTTACCCTCAGTACAATTTAAGAAAATGGGACAACTCTATAAGTAATTTCAGGCATTCAAGATACTCTGATGCAGTTGCAGATAGTGTGATATCCTTTAAAAACAGTTACATGAAAATTTTGGCTAAATATGGCTATGGTGTAAAATTCAAACAGAAAGTTTTTATAATGACAGAATTTAATATCCCAAGGAAGATGTATGCTGGAACAGATTATATCGGGTCTCCTGAAGCACAAAAAAATTCTATGATTAAAATGTTTATCAAATGTCAAAAAGAAAATATAATGCAGGCCTATACCTATCAACTAGGTGACGTAAGGAATGAAAATGATGTGACAAGTGCAGATTGGCATCATTTAATGGGACTCTTTAAAAATCTTACAGTAAATAATCCAGGGCAGCAGCAATTGACAATTAGCGGAGTAGGGTTTAAAACAACGTCTACAATACTTCAAGGTTATAAATATGATAATGCCAGAACTATTGCTTTGAATATGCCAGTTGGAGTAGAAGGAGCAACATTTAAAAATGCTTCAGGCAAATATCGTTATGCTATTTGGGCAAGAACTTCTAAGGATACATCCGAAGTTGCATCTGCATCTTTTTCATTCCCTGTTTCTTTTAAATTAAGTAATGTTATTTCTTATGATTGGAATTATTCAATAGATCCAACCAAAACTCAAATTAGGAATGTAACCAATATTGCGCTTACGGGATCTCCTATGTTTTTTGAAGATGGAACAATACTTGGGTTTGAAGATGTGAACACTATAGGTGTTCAGGAAAGATTTAAAATATATCCAAATCCGAGTAAAGGAAATTTTAATATTCATACTTTAGATTTGAATGGAGAAGGAATTATTAAGATATTTTCTGTGGATGGAACTTTATTAAATAGCAATAAAGTAATTTTAACTCACGGTATGATTATTGAGAATCAACTGAACCTTGATAAAGGTGTTTATTTTGTACACCTTCTGTCAACTAAAGGTTTGGATGTTGGTAAGGTTATAATAGAGTAATATGCTTGTAATAGCTGGTGTTGTTTTAGGATTTTTTTGGTTGTTTACTGCTTTTCCACTTTTCTTGTCAATTCTTGCAAAAGCGTTGCCTGCAAACAAAAGAAAAGAATCTAACACAATAACAGATTTTGCCTGTGTAATAACAGCCTGGAAAGATATTGATTGTGCAATTAATCTTGTAAGTTCCTTATTGAAACAAGATTATGATAAGTTCCATATCTACCTGGTTGCTGATTCATGTGAATTTTCAGATTTCACACTCAAGCACGAAAGGTTAACAGTACTTTTTCCTCCGAAGCCACTAAATTCAAAAATCAAATCAATTCATTATGGTTTAGAACGATTGGTCAGGAAACATTCCCATTTCATTGTATTTGATCCAGATAACCTGGCACATCCACAATATTTAAATGAAATGAATTCTTTGCACCAGCAAGGATTTGATATTGTTCAAGGCAAAAGGATAGCAAAAAACCTTGACACAAAATATGCCTGTCTTGATGCATTTAGTGAGTATTACTACAACTACACTCAGCGTACCGTTCCCTTTCGTTTAAAATCTTCAGCTACTATAGCAGGATCTGCTATGTCCATTCCTTTGGAAATGTACATGAAGTTTATCAAAGAAGAATTTGACATGGAAAGCGATAAAATTATCATCGCAGAAGATAAAATGCTTCAGGTTTACGTGGTGCAAAAGGGATACAGAATTGCATTTGCAGAAAATGCATTGGTTTATGACGAAAAAGTCTCTACGGGACAACAAGTTAAACGACAAAGAACACGTTGGATAACTTCTTATTTCCAATATTTACTTACGGGTGTGGAATTGTTTTTTCAATCAATCCTGACTTTTAGCCTGAACAAGATTTTATTTGCCTACACTATCATCATTCCACCTATGTTCATTATTGGTTTGGCGTGGATGCTTTTAACAATAGTTAGTCCATTCGTATCAATGTGGCATTTTATTGCTGTTCAAATCTGCTTTGTGGCTTTTATTTTAAACATATTTATAGCCTTGATATTTGGAAATGCACCTTCAAAAGTTGTCAATTCTCTTTTTTATGCTCCTTTGTTTGTGATTAACCAGATCAAAGCACTTTTCAGTATGAACCAGACAAAAACCAGTTTCCTTACTACTGAGAAAACTAAGAATGTGAGTGTGGAGGAGGTTTTAAACGTCAAATTATAAATTGTGAGATTAATAGAAGTACTTTTCTGGGTAATGCTTTTTACTGCTTTCTATGCCTATCTTGGTTATGGAATTGTTATTTACATTTTGGATAAGCTTAAAAAGGCATTGTTTCCAAAGAGCAGGTATACTTATGATGATTCATTTACACCAAATGTTACTTTGCTGATAGCGGCATATAACGAAGCAGATTTTATCGAACAAAAGCTTCAAAATTGCTTTCAATTAATTTACCCAAAAGATAAACTGGAAATCTTTTTTGTTACTGATGGCTCTGATGATGCCACACCGGATATTATTTCAAGATATCCGAATGTAAAATTATTTCATGAGCCCGGAAGAGCTGGAAAAATAAATGCAGTAAACAGGATCATGCCATTTGTGAAAACACCAGTAGTGATATTTTGCGATGCTAATACATTGTTAAATCCAGATGCTCTATCAAAAATGGCCCGGCATTTCTCTAATCCTAAAGTAGGATGTGTGGCTGGCGAGAAGAAAGTATTGACAAAAGAAAAAGATTCTGCAGCAGCTGGTGAAGGAATTTATTGGAAATATGAGTCGTTTTTGAAAAAACTGGATTCTTCTTTCAATACAGTAGTAGGTGCTGCTGGGGAGTTGTTTGCAATGAGAACTGAATTGTTTCATGCAACTGAAAAGAACGCCATAATCGAAGACTTTGTTATTTCATTGCGCATAGCAGGCAATGGTTATAAAGTAGTTTATGAACCGGAAGCTTATGCAATGGAGTCATCTTCAGCCAATGTTCAGGAAGAACTGAAACGTAAGATCAGGATCTGTGCCGGAGGAATACAATCAATTGTTTGGCTGGCTTATTTGCTTAATCCTTTTAAATACGGCTGGTTGACATTTCAATATATTTCACACCGTGTGTTAAGATGGAGTTTGGTGCCATTATTTATGCTTTTCCTTATTCCTCTTAATATTATTCTTGCTAAAGAATATGGGGGTATTTATGCGGTCATTTTATTAGGACAATTGATATTTTATTCAGCCGCGCTGATTGGCTGGTTTTTGGAACACAGATCTATAAAGGTTAAAGCTCTTTTTGTCCCTTATTACTTTTTCATTATGAATTATGCAGTTTTTTTAGGATTTAAAAGATACATCAAGGGGCAGCAAAGTGTGTTGTGGGAGAGAGCAAAAAGAGCGTAAAATCTTATCTTTTTACGTTAAAAGAACATAGACACATCTATATTAGTCGCAAGGTTAATAGGGTTATTGCCACCATATCCAGGAATATATAACCTTGAATTTTCATAGACTTGAGGCATATATCTCACTCTTGTTGTAAACCCCAGGCTAATGCCAGTCTTTTGAAGTTTCATAAGATTAACCCGTAAGTTCAGGAGTGTTTCATGCCAATAGGTAGAACCTCTTTCCTTCTGTTCCTCGACATATTCTGTGTCCCAAAACTTGCTTTTAATAACATATTTATTGTCTACATTATAAGAACTAAGACCCAATCTGTATCCAATAATAAATGAAATGCGTCTTGTTTCATTTTCTCTGTGCAATACATTATATTCTAAACCTGGTTTTAAATAAAACCCTTCAGCTTTGTATTGTTGAGCATGAAAGTATTCATGCTGTTCACCTTTTCCATAGCCCAAGTCTAGGTTAACATGCCAACCACTGTAAAATCTATAAGCTGTTAGTAATTCGAATTTCCCTCTAAAGATGTAATTATTGTTACCATCAGTTTTTAAAATAGGGCTGAAGGGTTTGAAAAAATCAATTCCAACCCTGAATTTGTGACCATAATCTGTCGAATCCTGGTTACTTGAAAAAGCAGTTTTAGTAATAATAACTGATGTGACAATTAATAAGCGAATCGCTTTCATTGAATGTATTTTTTATTAATAAAGGATTTAAAACTTGAACATACATGCCATGTCCATTCTCGCAAGAGCTTCTGGTGAGATTATAGCCAACAACAATAGTATCTGACCTGGTTTTTCTGTTAAATATAAAAGTTGTCAGATTTTTAGATACGTCTAAAGGAAGTTTGGAAATATCATACAATGGAAGAATTTTGTTTCCACTAATTGCAAAAACTACAAATGGTATAGTGTCTAATTTACTTCCATTTACCTGAAATGTCTGATCATAATAACGTTCTGAGCCCTTTTTGTAATAATTAATGTTAACGAAAGTATCATCCGGACAACTTTGATATTTAAAAGCACAGGATATTGTAAACAGAACTAACAAAAGAAAGCCACCTATTTTGAATATTTTTTCTTTTACCATATCATAATTTTTGAACATCAGATTAAACCAAAGCACCATTCTTAATATCCTCTACCACTCCAGGATCGAGGAGGGTAGAAATGTCACCTAAATTTGATACTTCTCCTTCTGCAATTTTACGTAAAATCCGGCGCATAATCTTGCCAGACCTGGTTTTAGGCAAACCTTTTACAAACTGTATCTTATCTGGCTTGGCAATGGGACCAATAATCTTTACTACTTCTGAGATTATTTCATTTCTTACTTTATCTGCATCTTCAAACTCGAAGTCGCAGATTACATAAGCATAAATTCCTTGTCCTTTGATGGAGTGGGGGAATCCTACCACGGCAGATTCGACAACAAATTTATGTTCATTTATAGCACTTTCAACTTCAGCAGTTCCAATTCTGTGGCCTGAAATGTTCATCACATCGTCAACACGACCAAGTATCCGGTAATTTCCATTTTCATCTCTTTTACAACCATCACCAGTGAAATACAGGTTGGGATAGGTAGCAAAATAATTTTGGCGACATCTTTCATGGTCGCCATATGTAGTTCTGATAATGCCAGGCCACGGAAATTTCATGCAAAGATTTCCTTCTACATTATTTCCCATTATTTCCTTGCCTTCACTATCTACTATCAATGGTTGAATTCCCGGCAGAGGAAGAGTGGCAAAAGATGGAATAGTTGGAGTAATGCCAGCTAGGGGTGATATAAGTATACCACCTGTTTCAGTTTGCCACCAGGTGTCTACCAAAGGGCAATTATTTTTCCCTATTTTGTCTGAATACCAATGCCAGGCTTCTTCATTTATCGGTTCACCTACAGAACCTAGAACTCTAAGCGAATCAAGTTTATATTTCGCTGGCCATTCGTCTCCCATAGCCATTAAAGATCTGATTGCAGTTGGAGCTGTGTAAAATATATTGACCTGATGTTTGTCAATAATTTCCCAAAAGCGACCTGCATTCGGATATGTTGGTATACCTTCAAACATTAAAGTTGTAGCTCCTTCCAGTAATGGACCATAAAGTAAATAGGAGTGTCCTGTTATCCATCCAACGTCTGCCGTACACCAGTACACGTCATTCTTATTGTATTGAAAAACGTTGAGAAAGGAATAATGAGAATAAACCATGTAGCCTGCTGTTGTATGCACTACTCCTTTTGGCTTTCCGGTAGAACCTGATGTGTACAGAATAAACAAAGGATCTTCGGCTTCCATTTCTTCAGACAGATGTTCTTTACCGGCACTTAACTCTTCCAAATGCCACCATTTATCTCTTGAGGAAATCATTTTTACTTCATCACCTGTTCTTTTTAGAACAATACAGGTTTTAACTTCAGGACATTTGTCGAGGGCCTGATCAACGATTTCTTTAATGTTTATTTTTTTATTGCCTCTAAAACCACCATCACTGGTAATAACTATCTGTGCATCAGTATCTAAAATTCTATCTGAAAGGGATGCTGCAGAAAACCCTGCAAAAATTACAGAGTGAATTGCACCAATTCTTGCACAGGCAAGCATGGCAATGGCAGCCTCAGGTACCATGGGCAGGTAAATACAAACCCTATCTCCTTTTTTAACTCCATTATTTATCAGGACATTTGAAAACTTGCAAACTTTTTCATACAATTCTTTATAGGAAAGAGATATGCTATTTTCTTCCGTGTTATTTGGCTCCCAAATAATGGCTGTTTGATCTCCTTTTGTTATTAGATGCCGGTCAAGACAGTTTTCCGTGATATTAAGTTTAGCACCAGAAAACCATTTTATATCAGGTCCTGTAAAATTCCAGTCTAAAACTTTGTCCCACTTCTTTCTCCATTCAAAATTTTCAGCTTTTTCAGCCCAAAAGCCTTCAGGATCTGATACGCTTTGTTGATATTCAGATTTATATTCTTCGAAATTAGAAATACGATAAGGCATTTTTTAGTATTTACTACTTGGTACTTAGATAGTTCTTAACTATCAGTAAATATTGATGATTTACTTTTAATGTCAAACAGGATTTGAATTGGTGTTGAGATTTCTTTACCACTAAGAACACAAAGGTTTCACGAAGTACACAAAGTGATTTATGTTATTCTAGTGAACCTTGTGCAATCTTGGTTGGCTTTGTGGTAAAAATTTATAAAAAATCAAGGAAGTATTTCTACAGAATCTAAGGATGTTGAATCTACTTTGGGTTTCAATTTTGTTCTGCAATTATAAGGCTTATTGATCTTTACAAAAGGTCTTGGGAAATAGCCCATTTTTACTCCTGTTTCTTTGTCCTGATACAATTTTTCCATGTAAATTCCGTAAACAGGACAAGCTGTCCTGGCACCTTCGCCAAGGGCAGATGTTCTAAAGTGAATACTTCTGTCATCACCGCCAACCCAAACTCCACTTACCAAATCTTTGGTAACACCCATAAACCAGCCATCCGAATGATTTGAAGAAGTACCGGTTTTACCCCCAAATTCATTGCCTTTGAACAAGCCTCCGTGTTGAAACAATGCCTGCGAGGTGCCCCCCGGTTCTTCTAATCCACCTTTTAACATGTAAAGCATTAGCCAGGCAGTTTCTTCACTTATAGCATGTTTCCTCTGAGGCAGAAATTCATGTATAATATTCCCATTATGGTCTTCAATACGCAACACAAATTGAGGTTCTGTCCAAACACCTTTATTCAGAAATGTAGAATAAGCCCCGACCATTTCGTACAAACTCACATCGCTTGAACCCAAACCCACTGAAGGAATCGTATCTAATCGGCTTTGAATTCCTAATTTATGAGCATAATTAATAACAGTTTCCGGACCAATCTTTTCAATCAGTTGAGAAGTAATGGAGTTTACCGATTTCGCCATAGCCCTTCTTAGGGTCATTTCTTCACCAGTAAAAATCCAATCGCTGTTTCTCGGGCTCCAAACTGTATCTTTTTTTAGCCAGCGGTCATAATATTTTATGTTTACTCTTTGGTCAACCATTTTATCGCAAGGTGTATAACCTTTGTCAATAGCCGCACAGTATACAAAAGGTTTAAATGTAGACCCAGGTTGACGTTTGCTTTGATAAACATGGTCATATTTAAAATGCTTAAAATTTATTCCTCCAACCCAGGCGAGAATCTGTCCTGTGAAAGGATCCATCGTCATCATACCGCATTGTAAAAAATGTTTGTAATATCTTATAGAGTCCATTGCAGACAATAATGTATCTCTGTCGCCTTTCCAGGAGAAGACCTTCATCTTTTTGGGCTTGTTCATATAATAATTTATAGAATCAAGATTCCCCTCGAAGCGTTTTTTCAGAATGATGTAATAGTCTGTTCGCTTGGCTACTTTTTCTATAAAACCTGGAATTTCAATGTCCTTTTCATCCACCCACGGGTTTTTCCCTTTCCAGTGTTTGTAAAACCTTGCCTGTAGCACCTTCATTTGAGAGTCAACTGCTGCTTCTGCATGCTGTTGAATCCTGGAATTTAGTGTTGTATAGATTTTTAAACCATCAGCATACAAATCAAGACCATTTTCTTTGCACCAATCTCTCAGGTAATTACCGACAATATTTCTGAAATAGGTTCCACTACCATCGTTATGGCTTTCAGCCTTGAATTTCACAACTAATGGAGAAGTTGATAGGGAATCAAATTGTCCCTGACTAATGACACTATATTTTAGCATCTGCCCTAAGACCACATTTCTTCTTTCTTCACATTTTTTAGGATTTGAAACCGGGCTATAGCTAGTAGGGGCTTTTAATAAGCCAACTAGAACTGCACATTCGTTTATAGTAAGATCAGAAGGTTTGGTATTAAAATAAGTGCTTGCAGCAACTTTAATTCCAAATGAATTGCTTCCAAAATCAACGGTGTTCAAGTACATTGTTAGAATTTCTTCCTTTGTAAATGTTTTCTCAAGCCGTGTGGCCATGATCCATTCTTTGGTTTTAATGATCATGGTTTTGATAAGAGGAATTCTCCCCATCAAACCTTTTGAAACTTCGTTTCGGGTTTTGAAAAGATTTTTGGCAAGTTGTTGTGTTAAAGTACTTCCGCCTCGATTATCACCTTTCATTAAATAGATTGGGATTGAAATCAAAGCATTAAGATCTATGCCTGAATGTTCATAAAAGCGAATATCTTCAGTGGCGATTAATGCTTTTACGATGTATGGGTTCAGCTCTGCATAAGATACCGGACTCCGGTTTTCTCTGTAATATTTACCTATAAGTTTATGGTCAACAGTATACAATTCTGATGCAATAGTGACTTTGGGATTTTCAAGCTTTTCAATTTCCGGCATTGAACCAAATAGCCACAGGAAATTAAAGCTTACCATCCTGGTGTATAACCAAAAATAAAACACGAACGCCAGAAAATACCTCCATATGCCAGGAAGTTTTCTGTACCTGAACATAAATAATGAAAAGCCTTTTACAAGAAATTTCCAGGCAGTAAGCAAGACTTTGAAAAACTTATCCTTCACCAGATTAATATTGGAGTACAAAGATAGAGGGGAATTTGAACGGTGTACGTGCAGATTGTAGGTTTTGTTTATTTTAGGTCATCATTAAAATAATTTCAGGTCTGATTCCTTATTTATCAAATCTTCCTTGCGACAGAATTAATTAGAAACCCTCCAAAACCTTTCTCTTTTCTAAAAATGGTCACGACTATATAATCAAAGGATTGAAGACTGTCAGCTCCGCTGATCAGCATTTTACCCGATTTATCCTTGATTTCTGTGCTGGTAACGTAAGGTCCATTAACAGCAACTAGCTCAACTTTATAAAATTCATAAGGAAGTTGCTCGTTTATAACTGGCTTTATTTCAAAACCTGTCTTTTTAAATAATTTACTTTTTATGTCTACTCTTTTGCGAAGAGTATCATTTTCAAAAATAATTACGTCATTTATTTTGAAATTGAATGCTGTATTGTCTTTGATTGTAAATGCAGCAAACACTTTATTTAAGTTAGGAATATGATCAGCTTTTTTTCGTTTTTCTATAAATTTACAAGTATCCGTTGTTGTGCTTGAAAACCTGATATCTTGAACCGACAATGGGTTGTTTTCAACAGAAACCTCACATATGCACCTGAATCCGATCCATTCAGTTGGGCAGGAATAAAAAATTCTGTCTTGAATTTCACAATCTTCGTTGGGATTCACCCAGCTTCCCCCTTTTGTGTAGTTGCTGTCGGCCACCATTTCTGCAACATTTCCAATCATATTATAAAAGCCAAAAGTATTGGGGCGGTAAGCGTAAACGTATTCGGTAGTTTTAAATTTTGTTCTCCTGTTTTTGATCGGAGCTTCCAGGATGTTAAATTGAAGGTAAAGTGCAGTATCGGGCACAATTTCACCATTTTCGAAGCGTTTTAACCAGAATTTATCAATTGGTACACGAGTGAATTGTATACCATAGGCAAACAAATTTGAATTTAACTTCCCATACGCTGCGGTTTCCCATTCATCTTCAGTTGGAAGCCTGAATTTGTAATTGATCCTAAATGTCTTTTTATCTTTTGCCAAGTTATCATTCATAGTTTTGGTCACAATGTGTGATCTCCAATTGGCATAATGAATCGCTTGTTGTTTAGTAATTCCTACCACAGGGAAATATCTGAAACCTGGATATCTCAGGTATCTGTCTTCCTGATAAAATTTAATGATATTAAAACTGTCCTTTGGAATAAGAGGCCAGGTCAGATCATGGTTGTAAGGAAGGGCTTGGTTATAAACAAGTTCTGAAGAATCGGTTTTCAATCGAAATAAATACTCCAGGTAGTGAATATTTGCTATTTCCGTTTCATCCATGTAAAGATTTCTGTCAAGCAGGATCCCATTTGGAGGTGGATATTTTGCAACAATCTTTAGTGTTTCCTTTGAAATCTTTTCCTGACCAAAAGCTATAAGAGAGAAAATAGAAATAATAAAAGTTAATATCCTCACGGCTAGTATTTGTTCCTTTTTTTGTCAGTTTTGGACTTTCTAATGACCACTTTTTTACCTTCCGCGCGTGCCTTAATCATCCATTTTTTCTCGTGAAAAGCTCCCAGAAAAGTTGGGTCAGCACGTTTTTTAAGCGTGTCAAGAGTTTTCAAAATCTCCTGGTTTTCTTCAACAGGTGTTTCTGTAATGAAAACCTCAGCTGGCAAAGGCAAAACTGTAATTTTCATCCTGATTAATTCCTCAATATTTACCAGGTGATGTTCTTCAGCAGGATTCATGAAAGTAATTGAAGTTCCCGCTTTTAAAGCCCGTCCCGTTCTCCCAATTCTGTGTACATAATCTTCATAAACGGTAGGAACATCGAAATTAATAACGTGACTTACGTCTGTAATATCAATGCCTCTGGATGAAACATCTGTGCAAACTAATATTCTGACATTGCCACTCTTAAAATCTTCAAAGGAGTTTAACCTCGTATTCTGTCCCTTATTGGCATGAATGGTCCTGATTGTGTAATTTGTTTTTCTTCCAAGATACCGGTAAATATTTTCTGCATATTGTCTGGTTTTAACAAATACGATAACCCTGCTCAAAGCATCATTTTCCAAAAGGTGCATCAGAAGTCCCAATTTAGTATGGAAATTGGGTGCAGGATAAGCAAACTGATCAACAGTATCAACAGTAGTCGCAGAAGGAGCTACTTCAATCCTAACTGGCCATTCCAAAAATTCCGCACTGAATTTATTTACCTTCTCAGGAAATGTTGCGGAAAAAAGTAGGTTTTGGCGTTTAGTTGGAAGAATTTCAAGAAGCCTTCTTATTTGAGGCATGAAGCCCATATCAAGCATTCTATCTGCTTCGTCCAGAATCAGTGTTTTGACATCCTTTAGAATCAGATCACCTTTAGCATATAATTCTATTAATCTTCCCGGAGTTGCAACGATAAGGTCAGACCCTTTTTGAAGATTTTCAATTTGGGTTTTAGGACCAAGTCCACCATAAATACTTACAAATCTCAGATCTGTATATTTTCCCAGAGTTTGTGCATTCTCTAATACTTGAACTCCTAATTCCCGGGTAGGTACTAACACTAAAACCCTGGGATACTTACCCGAGGCGAATTTTATCTTCATCAAAGTCGGCAAAAGATATGCTGCCGTTTTTCCTGTACCAGTTTGTGCGATACCTAATATATCCTGCCCGCCCATAATAGCAGGTATTGCTTTTTGCTGAATAGGTGTAGGAATTTCGTACCCAGCCTCAGCTACTGCCTGTAACAATTGTTTGTTCAGGTCAAAATCTTGGAAATTCAAATTATGAAATTTTACCCTAAGTTCTTCAATTTGAACCATTATAACAGCTTTTCGGTAATAAATTCACTTTTAATGTAGAAAATAATGTAAGCAAGGATTTTAAATACATGTAATTTTTATTTAATAAAATTTCGATTTTAATAACCCTTCCAAATTTTAATATTAGTTTTGTGTAATTAAATATCAACATAATGAAAAAATTATTACTAACAATTAACCTACTATTCTTTATAGGGCAATTGTCATTTGCGCAAACTCCACTTTCCTTGAATGGACGGTTAAAACTAGTTGGCAATCAATTAAGTAACCAATGTGGTTCGCCTGTTCAATTGAGAGGGATGAGTACTCACTCTGCACTGACTTATAAAAACTGCCTTACTGAAGCTGGAATTTCTTCTCTTGCAACAGCTGGATCAGATTTGATCCGTCTGGCTATTTATCCGGAACCAACTGGAACTGCTCCAAATAATACTCCAGCATATCAGGCGGACTCTGTAGCGAATAATGCTTATATCCTAAGCATCGTAAATCTTGCAGAAAAATATGGTATGTATGTAATTGTTGATTGGCATGTATTGAGCGATCAGACACCTACTAAAAACCAGCCAGCCGCTGAAAAAT
>JACMRH010000059.1 GCA_014376535.1 Cytophagales bacterium
ACAGGGTGTTAAATAGGGTTCTTTTTCCTTGAATAAAGTTACCCTATCTTGATATGGATGAAACGAAAAAACCCTCTAATCATGACAATTAGAGGGTTTTTAATAGACTTTGCAGTCTATGTCGTCGGGGTGGCAGGATTTGCCTCTCCTTTTTTAATATGTTGTTATCTAATTACTTAGCTATTTTATCTATACATTTTTCAATAAAAGGACACCGAATCGGGCACATATATTCTACTTTGTTTTAAGTTAATCAAGTACTTAATGCATCTTTTTAATTGAAAATCGATTACGTTTTGATAATGTAAATATACAACATAGAATTGAAAATAAAACTTATTTGAATAACACTTAATACATATTTATGACGGAATGAAGATTCCAAAGAATGATTTTTTATTCATGAAGATTTTCAAAATAATTCAGCACTGCAAATAGTCCTTCTTTTTGGTTGAACTTGAAACCAAAGTTCCACAACTTCCTTTTGAAAATAAGAATCAAGCATTACAGCTCATGATTTCATTTTAAAACCATCTCTATCTTTAAGAACTTGAAGAATAGCAAAAAACAAAAGTCCCATCGTTACCTGAATAATATGTTCTGGACAGGAATCGGCTGTTCCAGTAAAATTTGCAACCATTCCTTCAAGCAATATTTTCAAAGTCTAATTTTTAATATACTGTCTTGTTTTCCCCCATTATAGAATTTGAAATTCCTACAAAGAAAGGTGCAAGCCGTATTAATACCCTGGTTGGATTTTCCACCGCTCTTGTTAAGTCCAGTTTCGCTATTAATCAGGTTATCCATTATGATCCGCGTGAAGATATGGTTGATGGTAGTGTTGCATTGGTTTATAAGGCGGGCAAAAAAGTATTTATAGCAGCTGAAATTTTAGGTGAAAAGATGCCGGATGAACAAGCCATCATTAATCTGCTTGGAGGTGTGAAGATAAAGCTTAATAAAAATTTCATGCTTAGACTAGCCTATCACAAAATACTTCTATCTTTATGATCTTTAGAGATGGAAAGTAACTGTTATACCCCTAACAGTTAAAGTTTTAAACCTTTAAAAATATTAATATATTATTATGAAGGTTAATTCCAGTACAGTTTTTGATCTTTTATTGGGCTTGCGTGCTTATTTCCAACGAGATAGTGCTATTCTGAAGTTCGATAATGAAGAGCCTTTTCTTTCTGAACTGTTCAGTTCCAGTCAGCTGGACGACCATGCTAAAGCAGTAGCCAATTCTCATAAACTTATGGTGCGCAATTCTTCAGACCGATTACTGAAGAGGTTGGAAGATAATGAAGAAAGCTTATTAGAGGTTCGAAACATACTTGTGGAAAGCACCAGGGATGGAAAAGACATTACTCCGGGTGCCGAATGGTTACTGGATAATTTCTACCTGATAGAAGAACAGGTTGTTTTGGCCCGGAAACATTTACCTAAAGGATACAGCGAAGGCCTGCCTTACCTGGTAAACGGTAATTCGGCAGGTATGCCTCGTGTTTACGATATAGTTTTAGAAATTATTTCGCATAGCGATGGTCGAGTAGATATTAGAAGCCTGACCAGTTTCATCGCCTCCTATCAAACCTACACATTGC
>JACMRH010000511.1 GCA_014376535.1 Cytophagales bacterium
AAGGAGATAGCAGATCTTTTAAATCGAAAGGAATTTATCATTTCCTTTATAACTGAATTAGAGTTATTAAGCTTTCCGTTTGAGGATAAAAATGAATACAATCAAATAAAGAAGCTTCTTTCAGAATGTACAATAATAGATATCAATTCAGAAATTAAACAAGCTGTTTTAAATTTGCGCAAGCTTCACAAATTAAAACTTCCTGATTCAATAGTCTGTGCAACTGCATTGACATTAGATTTGCCTCTATTTACTGCTGACAAACAATTATTGAATCTAGATTTAGTCAATATCGTTTTCTATCAATTTAATTAATATAATTCTGCCCTATGAAATCAATTTCCCTAATAATCCTGTTCCTTTTCTCTATCTCCTTTTTTGCATCGGCTAACGTGACTACAGTTGATGAAGCCTTTCAATTATTAAACAAAGAATTAGGCTTAAGCCCAACACAAAAACCAGCTGTTAAAGAAATCCTAAACCAGTTTGCAGAAAAATTTGCTGGCATGTCCAGTTTAAGCGGCTCATTAAAAAGTAAAGCTGTTGATACTGGTTTCGGAGACCTCAAATCCGCTTTAAGTAAAATCCTGAATGCCGAGCAAATGGCAAAACTTGATGGATTGAAAGCGAAACTTGTTGGATTGTTGGGTGTTAAGATTTAACTAAACAGGGCCAGTTGATATATCACCTGGCCCTGATTTTGATTTCATTGTTTGATAATTTTTTGCACCAGGTTTCCTGCTTTAAGGAAATAAACTCCTGATGGCCAATTGCCTGTATTTATTGATTGAGAAGACTGGGCCTCAAAATAAATACTGCCTGTAATATCACTTACTGAAATGCTGCCCTGGAAACCTCTTATTTCAATACTGTTTTGAAATGGGTTTGGATAAACGTAAGTTCCTGTTGATAATTGGTCCATTAAATTATCATCTAGCCCGGTAGCAAGTTTTATCATTCTAAGACTGGCTACTTCTTCACTATTTGCAGAAACCATTATTTCTCCCTGGTTTTCTGTCTGATATCCGTACCGCTGTCCTGCTAATTTATATTTTCCACCAGACAGGTTATTAAATCCATAATATCCTTCTGTATCTGTTGTAGTGGAGCTTATAACTTCATTTCCTGCATTGTAAATCAAAACAGGCATGTTTTTACAAGGTTGTGTGGAGATTTGTATGACACTTGCAGGAGTGTTTAAACCAGCGAACCAATTTTTAGCAAATGCTGTAGTGTCGTCCGTATTGTCATCGTCATAACTGAACCTACCCTGAATTTTAGAATTTCCATTTTCCTTTTTAGGTATAGTTACCAAATAGATATCGGTTTCTTTGATATGCCCTATCAGGTTTAAAGTCACTGCATCGCTAAGCTTTAGTTTATTTACATAATAAGTAGATATATAATCCGGAATAGAAACAGGATTAGGCACAGCATACAAAACATACGTTCCTTTACCCAAAGAATCTATTTTAAAACTACCTTTGCCAGACACTTGCGATATGCGGGATTTCCCGGAATTGGAGTTAATGGCCATGACAATCCCATCTTCCATATAAGCAGTGCCTTTGTGAACCAAACCTGAAATAGAGAGTGTATCTTTGAAAGGGACCTCAGTTTCCTTTATAAACATTGACTGAATGCAAGTACCGGCCGGATCAAAACCAATATTTGATTTGTTTTTTCCAACATTAAGAGCGGGTGACTTAGAACCCAAAAATGGTGGTTTGTTATTTAAGAATTGTGGTGATTGAAAAAGATTATTAAAAGTGTCGACTGAGTCTCCATTTAAATTTAGAACTACTTTTTGAGCAAATCCGGGAATACTGAAGTTTGTTAAATTCACATTTGCTGAAAACAGATTGTTTTCAAGAGTCAGACCTGTTAAATTATGATCTGCGTCAACAAATTCTGCATCTGAATTGAATATGTTATTAATAAATGTAAGAGATTTTGGGCCTTCAATTGAAAAGAACACCGGATTTAGAAACGTATTATTTACAAAGCCACCCCCTGCACTTAAGTCAGGATCGAATCGTTTTTTAATTTTAAAAACCTGAGAACCAGTGAATAAGTTGTTTCTTATTTGTGTATCATGTATAGACGGATTTATAAATTCTGAATTCATTAATTGTGAATAAATGATGTGATTTTCAGCTATTACAAGCTTTTGCGAGGTATTCTCAATAAAGAAAACACTACAATTTTCATCCTTTTCCGAATATATTGTATTACAGGATATATTAACAATCGGTAAAATAACACCAGTAAGTAGTGGGAATCCGAAGACAAGTCTACTGTGTTTAACAACATTGTACTTAAAAATTAATCCAATAGAGGAAGATACTACATTGTCATTATTGAAGAGGTAACAATTCTCAACCGTTAAAAAATTATTAACTTCAGCAAATTGAGATAATGAGGTACTGAAAAAAAGCCGTTCAGCATCACTCATTTTACAAAAAGAGAAATGCCCCGGATTGTCATTACTGGTACAAAAAAAGCCTTTCCAATTATAAAGGGTTGGATTCTCTGTATTTAACCTGGAGGCAGATTGAAAATATATAGAATCTGTTTCTTTGCCTAAGGCATTAATATATCCCTTCACAGCTATGCGAACATCCTTTTCAACATAAACTTTTACTCCCGGTTGAATTGTCAGAGTATCATTTTTCTCAACTAGGACGTCTTCTTTTATGATATAGATTTGTCCGGTTTTGAGTGTCCCTGAAATAGTTCCACTCAAATAGTTACTTTTTAAATATAGGTTAATGTTGAATAAGGCTTTTTGGCCTGAAACAAACATGATTTCTCCATTATTATATGAAAGCTGTTCAAATAATGGTTTTGAAAATACTACAGAATAATTTCCTGGCTTTAGTGTTGCCTGATAACTCCCGTCACTACCTGATAGTACAGAATCAGTTATGGCAGTGGGTGATTGTGCAATGAACTTTACTTTAATTCCAGAATTATCCGTTTGTCCTGTTAAAAATACTTTTCCAGTCACCTGCCCAAGGACAGTTCCTATTCCTGGTAAGAAAATTAATAAAATGTACACTAATAGCTGTTTCATAGTTTGATTTGATTGTTTGTAATCAAGACTTTCATCAGGCTGAAAAGTTCCCAATTAATCAAAACTTAATGGCCATTCCTAATCCATACTGAACAGTTGACCATTTTTGGGATTCGGGAACATCAGGATAAATTTCAGTTAGAGTCTCCTGCAACTGAACTTTACCACTTACTGATAGATGTTTGATTATGTCATAAGACAAATTTAACTGAAAGCCATATTTAAGAATGGTCTTTTTAGGCTTACCCAAATTTTCTCCAGTATGGTTTAACAAACCTGCCCAAATAAACTGAGCCTTGGGGATTAAATTTAGCCTGTTTCTGTAGAGGTTAATTCTGTATCCCAAACTTATAGGAATCTCTAAATAACTAAATGAGTTTTTACTTTCATGTTGGGTAAAAACTGTTGAATATGACCTGATTGTTGTATCGGCTGGTTCTGTAATATAGAAGGTAGAATCCTTTCCATCTACTGTTTGAACATAACTATCCAGAACCTTGATATAGCTACTATCTCTGTTCGTAAAATAGCCAGTTTGCTTTATAAATGTACTGGAAAAACTATTGCTTGAAATCCCAATTCCTAACCCTAATTCAAAAGTTTTAAAATTCCGGGTTAACAATATACCGGCGTTTAGAGAATTGCCCTTTATTACTGTCAATCCGTCTGCAAGCTTTCCAAAATCAGACTTTCCCGCCAGAAAAAAACTTTCTAAAGTCCATTTTAAACTTGTATCAATTATGTTATAAACCGGATTTGTCGGATCTGCAGCAAGTACTTGTCTCTTAATAATATGTGGATCTTTTACGATAATTACAGTATCAGTATAAACGGAATCCTGTTGGGCAAAGCAAGTAGAAGTATATAATAAACTAAAAACCAAAAAGCAGCGAATCCTTAATATCATACAGTCTTAATCCTTGCAAATTAATTGAAACTATTTAAATCTTTTTCGCTTTTGCTTAGGAGAATGAAGGGTATCAAACTGAATAATAGTATCCTGTTTTGTAATATATAAAATTCTTTTCTTTTTTAATTTGGTAGAATCTGTGCTTGTTAACGTTTGTTTAATCTGAAGTGGTTTTTGAAGAGTATCAACACTTATAACATTTTCTGTTTTATTTGATTGGGTAGTTGGATCCATAGTTTCCGGCCTATTTTGACTTAAACTCTGTTCCTTGGGTTTTATAGTTTTAATATTCACCTCGTTATTCTCTGTTTTTATCTGCACTGAATCTTTTGAAGAATGAAGATATTTGTCTTCCAAAATAGTATTGTTGTTTAAGATTCTATTTTTTGTTAAATCCTTTAGATCACTAAGGTTTGTTTTTTCATGGGCTCCAAAAAGATGTGAATAAGTAT
>JACMRH010000512.1 GCA_014376535.1 Cytophagales bacterium
ACCCCTCCGCTATTGATGTTGGAGAATGCCTCAAATAAACTCGGAAAACGATATCCCTGCTGGAAAGAAGCCCGGAAATTATGTTTCTTTTCTGGAGTGTAAACTATAGAAATTCGAGGATTTAGTTTTGGATCGAAATATTGGTTTTTATCAATTCTTAAAACTGCGTTGATTTTAATTTTGTCATCAACAAAATACTTAGTGGCCTGAACAAAGCCTCCTACTTTCCAATATTGTAAATTTTTACCAGGACTTTCGGGATTGATAAAATAATTCCCATCAGGAATAATGATATAATTGCGAAAATCAAATCCTTACATGAGATTTAATCTGTAATGCTTACCCAATCCGGCTAAAAATTTGCTTGTAAGGTCATGTTGAAATTCAGTATGGTACAAGTATGATTTAACCTTTAAAGCAGCTCCATAATCCCAATTGTTGATGGTTCGTAAATTGCTTACCTGATCGGAATAAATGTCGTTTCCGGGTTGAGGCCTTCCGATATCTGCGAAAGAGCGGGCATTATTCATTGCCCCCTGCACATTATTTCCATCAGTTATACTTTTATTAAATTGCTTCGAAAAATCTTTAAACCATTGATCGTCAGACTTGCTACTTCTGTCAATATTTTCGGCCAGTGAACGGATATTATAAGAGCGGCCTGTGTTTTCACTTGTCAGATAAGTTTTAAACTGGATTGAATTCGACTTTAAAAAAACTCCGTTTTGTTGCGTGAGATAATCATCCAACCTGAATCGGTTTGTACGTTGATAAGTTGTGTTTAAATAAGCAAAACGGTAGATATATGAAATTTCAACATTAGGTTTCGGTTTGTAATAAAGACCGGCATCACCCTTAATGTTTTGCAAACCATAACTGGTAGCATCCTTTTCGGCATAACCTGTTCTGCTGACAACATATTGTTTTCCATCGAGGGTAAGTGTTTTTCTGTTCCCCGGTTCGTCCCCATAAATATTGACCTGATCCTTTCCTGGATTTTGCTCACCAGTCAGATTTGTCGAAATATTCGCAGTTGGGTTAACATCAGTTCGGTTATCTGCAAACCAATCAGTTCCTTTCATGAAAGCCCCGTTCAGTTTAAAAGCGAATTTTTTCTTATAAGATTTTGCTAAACGTAAACTTGTTTCAGAAAAAGGGACTGCATTTGCATTATGATCGTGAACATGGTTTACACCTGTTTTTTGCTGAATGCTCAAACCCTGGAATTGAAATGGATCTTTGGTGATAAAGTTGGCCGTTCCATTTATTGCGTTCATTCCATACATGGCTGAGGAAGAACCTGGAACAATTTCAACCTTGTAGATATCAAGATCTGTTGGTCCCATAGAATTTGCTATTGGAGCACCAATATGTGGTGCCTGATTATCCGCACCATCCACCATTTGTACAAACCGAACATTGGTTGTGTTCGTAAAACCCCTTGAATTGATCACTTTAAACCCCATACTTGGTGTTATTACCTGAACACCTTTCAAGTTTTCGATAGCATCAAAAAAAGATGGTTGGGCACTTTGTTGAATTTCCTTTAGTTCAAGTTTTTCTATACTTACTGGCGATTGTAATAACTTTTCCTACTTTTTGGAAGCGGTGATCACAACTTCCTCTAGTTGATGTATTTGAGACGTATCTATCCGAGCGGTAACGGATTGTGAAAAGCTGAAAAAAGAAACAAAAAGCAATTGAACCGAAAGCTTATACATCGTTATCTATTTTTTAGAATAACGAAACTATGTATTTATTTTTTAAAATTCAATTCTG
This sequence comes from Cytophagales bacterium, assembly GCA_014376535.1. Classification (GTDB taxonomy): domain Bacteria; phylum Bacteroidota; class Bacteroidia; order Cytophagales; family UBA9547; genus UBA9547. The sequence goes on from JACMRH010000512.1 coordinate 1,780, forward strand.
ATATTCTTTAAAAATAATTGGAATGATTCATTAAAATGATGAAAGGCATTAATTGCCTTTTCTCCTTTATCTGTAAGCAAAGTTGTTCCTCCTCCAGTGCCGCCACGTGAAAGCAAAACAAGAGGCTCGCCCACCCTTTCGTTCATTTGTTTAATAAGGTTCCAGGCTTGTTGGTAAGACATTTTCATTTCAATAGAGGCCTTTCTTAAAGAACCGGTTTCCCTTATTTTTTCTAAAAGTTCTATTCTTCCATACCCTAAAAACGCGCCTTCGTCCGTATCGATCCATATACGGCCGTTTGGTGTTAGTTGAATTGTATTAGAAATTTGCATCGATCTGGTTTTATATAAAAGTAGCTATTAAAAATAGTGAGCAATTGAAACTGTAATTTTTATTAATTGATAATCTGACACCTTTTGAAACCCACCTAAAGCCTCTACTTCTTTAGGGAAAGATTGGAGAGGGGTTTCTTATTATTTTAAATCCCAAACATGTTTATTTAACCATTATTTAATCCATTTACGAACTGAAAGGAAATATCTCAAATGTATATTTACCTAACCTCAACTTCATTTTTTATGGCTTTACTTGTTATCGTTCGTCATGGACAATCTGTCTGGAACCAGAAAAACCTTTTTACCGGGTGGGCAGATGTTGCACTGACTCACCTTGGGGAGCAGGAAGCGCAGCACTCCGGGATGGTTTTAAAACCTTATCATTTTGATTTTGCTTTTACATCAGTGTTGAAGCGTGCTATCAATACCTTGGAAATAATGCAACAGGAAATGAAAACACACTTGCCGGTGATCAAATCTGAAGCA
>JACMRH010000513.1 GCA_014376535.1 Cytophagales bacterium
ACACCTTAACACGATTGGAAACCTTACACTATCAGGAAACAACGGAGCATTAAGCAACAAATCTTTTTTGGCTAAAAAGGAAATGAATATAGATGGAAACGAGCAAGGCTATGAATACAGCAGATTGTGGTTAAATTCATATTTAAAATCAATAGGCGAATGGAATGTTTCAAAATATGAAGAACGATTAAATTTAATTTATGACCGTTTCTTGAAAATATGGGAATATCCAGACGTTGTAATTATTGAAAGTGACGAATCTGAAGAACAAAATATTTTTGATATTGAAAGCCCTACGCATAAAAAATTAGAATACTTTATTTTTGAAAACACAAAAGTTGAAGAAGACACAGTTGCACAAATGTATTTTTATGTAATTAGAAATCTTTATGAAAAGAACTCTCAATTGCTATTAAGCAATCAAGAGTTTTTTAAAATCACAAGGAACGCTTCTGATTTCAGAGCCTCCCAAGAAGTTGTAAATGGATGGTATATTGAATCAAATATAGATAGCAATTCAAAATTTAGTATTTTAAAAAAGCTTCTTTCATTATTTGAGCTGGAAGATGAATTATCTATCAAATATTTATCTAACACTGAAAATGAAGTTGAACCAAATCGTTTTGGAATAAGAAAAAAATATTGGCAACAATTATTGCCATTACTAAGCAGTACCAATTTATTCACAAATGTCAACCCATCTAAAGACCATTGGTTGGGGACAGGAGCAGGTATCGGTGGGGTTTCTTATACACTTATCATAACAAAATCTCACGTTAGAATTGAATTGACAATTTCAACATCAAGTAAAGAGAAAAACAAATTGTATTTCAAAAGACTTCTAAAAAATAAAGAAGCAATCGAACAGACATTTGGACAATCATTAGTTTGGGAGGAACTTCCCGAAAATAAAATGAGCAGAATTAAAATTGAACAACAGGGTGTGAACTTGTTTAATGAAACTGACTGGACAAGTATGAATGAATTTATGATTTTAAATCTACCAAAGTTTGAAAATGCAATTCAACCATTTATTAAAAATTTGAAATGACATCAACAGACATCAATGCCGACACTTCGCAGTCATACACATTTGCAAGACACAAAACGGTAGAGTTGAGTTTACAGTTAAATGAAAAGAGGAAGCGTTTAGGAAATTTAAAATAGGTAGCGAATATTAAAAATGGAAATAGATTATATAGGTACAAGATGGTTTAAATGTGATTTACATTTGCACACACCTGCAAGTAAATGTTTCCAAGACCAATCTGTAACATCTGAACAGTGGGTAGATAGAGCTATTGAACAAGGATTAGACTGTGTGGCAGTTACTGACCACAACACAGGTTTTAGTATTGATAAAATTAAAGAAGCTGCACAAGGAAAGAATATAACAATCTTTCCCGGTGTTGAAATCACTTGCGATACATCTAAAATTCATCTTCTCATTTTGTTTGATGTAACAAAAACAACAAATGATATAAACGACTTTCTAATTAAATGTGATATTAAAAGAGATGATTTTGGAGAACAAGAAACACATACTTCAATAAATATTTTTGATGTTGCCGAAATAGCAAATAAATCAGGCGCATTAATAATTCCTGCACACATAGACGAATATAATGGCTTAGGGTCGGTAAGTGTTGCAAACCTTATGAAATTTTATGCACTTGATTATATTAATTCCGTTCAAGTTGTACATAAAGAGTTTTTAAATCCTGCACTCGTTACTAATGGTAATTCAGAGCTAAAAACGATGCTTAATGAATACTACAATAAACCCAAAATCGCCATTGATGATGTAACTATAAAAGAGTGGTTTACAACAGTTAAATATGCTTTAAATGCAAATCTTGCTGTACTTACTTTTTCTGATAATCCATATGAACCCAAAAACTCACAGCACGGTTTGTTGGGCATAGGTTCTCATTTTACTTGGATAAAAATGGACAAATCCCCAACGCTTGAGGGACTTAGACAGGCATTTCTATTACCACAATTTAGAGTAAAAAATGAGTTTGATTGTTCAGGTATTCCTTATTCCACTCCTGACCTTTGGATTAAATCTATCATTATTTCTAATTCGATAATTACAGATGGGGCAACCCCTTTGAAGATTGAATTTTTGTCCTCAACTAAATACTTTAATTGGTGGCAGAGGCAGTGGAAAATCAAGTGTTCTTAGATTTATTAGAGGGGTTTTTAATAGAACCACCGATTTGGAGGGCTTAAATGAAATACTTAAAGACCACAATGAATTTTATCAAAGAGAAAATGGTCGTCCGAAAAAGGGTGTTCTGAATGAAAATACCGTAATAGAAATTGAATTTAATAGAAGTAATACTCTGCATAAATTCACAGCAACGAACATTAAAAATGCTACTGACCAACAAATAAAAATTGAAAAATACAATACAGATACCAGTATATGGGATGAAATATCGGATGTAGGGTACATGGATTTTTTTGAATTTGGAGACCACTGCAAAACGCACCATATTAATTTTACCCCCTAGTTTAGAGTTGTTTTGGGTTTCTTATTACTTTAATGTAATGTTGCTAATCAGTGTTGTTGTCTTTCAGCCGTTGCTTTTCATGAAATAAATGGTTTTATTTCATGAAAAGTGGGTTTTTATTAATGGTTCCTATGCTTATTTTGCTTCAATAACAGGCATTCGGTACAAATTATAGCATATTGCTTGTAATAAATGTTGGGAGTGCATTTTTGATTTTCCAACG
>JACMRH010000514.1 GCA_014376535.1 Cytophagales bacterium
CATCATACTCAAGCTTCCAAGTTTTTCTGTTCTTTTCGTCGATAAACTCTACGACATTTTCACCTTGCGCTACTTTTAATGTATGAAGAATACTTAAGTCCCTATACAATTGGCGTGTACTGATATTAATACCTGCATTTTTTGCCCAATTAGAGACTGTTTCAATAGTAATAGGACCTCTACGGAGGCGATTGTAAATCCGTATTAATCGTTCTGTGTTATTTCCCATAAGGTTTTGAAATTAAATTATAATTTTCACCTTTTAAGATTATTAGCAATATGTTGACCGCTTATCTATTAACCTTCTTATTCATTGTCTCTTTAACAATTGGAATTTATTTATTTGGTTATGCTGCCAGACAAGCCTCTATTATTCACGTAACTGCATTGGAAATATTTTGGGGATTGTTATTAATCGGTCCAATATTAATATTTGTAGAAAAATTAAATTTTTTAGAATTGTTTACCAAACCAAATGAAGAAAGCTGGCTTTGGTTGGGTTCAGCTGCTGCATTTGGGGTTATCGGTGGAAATTATTTTTCGCTGCTAAACTTAAAATTATCAGGTGAAAGAACAAATAGTTTGTTATCTCCATCAATTACTGCGTGCACAATAGTATCAAGTGTTCTCTTTCTAAATGAAAACATAACCATTACAAAGCTCTTAGGGTTACTGGTAACTCTTGGGTCTGTATTATTTTTCGTAATACTGCAAACAAAAAAAAATAATGTTATAAAGAATAGTCTCCGACAGATTGGAGCTAGTATAGCTACGATACTTTGTATCACCCTCAGTATTATATTTTCTATTAAAGGCACTATGTACTCTCAGCTTTCCATCATGCATAGCATTTGGTTAAGATTAATAATAGCATTGCCTTTTATGTTAATACTGTTATTCATTACAAAGAAAAAAATAGTTACAAAGGGTTCAGCAAAATATTTCTTCGCTATAATAGGGGGTGTAGTTGCTCAAACTATAGTTGCCTCTTATCTATGGTTTTATTGCACTTATAAAATAGGAATTTCAAGTTTTCAAATAATTATTTCTACTCTTCCTTTCTTTGTTTATACTGTAGATGTATACATTTTCAAAAAGACAAAGCCTTCTCTTTATTTTTTATTGACAGCCATTTTGGCTTTAATAGGAATTTGGATTGTAGTTCATGGTTGACAAAATATGTCACACGTTAGTTTCAAATTACACCTAAACTAACAGCCATGGCTAACGAAAATCCAACCGCACCTGCAAAGAAGAAAATAATGTCCGTGATTAAAATCTATTTATTTGTACTTCTTGCTATTGTTCTTTACAGTGTTTTAAGCGGTGATATTAACAAACCAAGTGGTCCATCCTGCAACTGCCAATACGAAGATGGTGCAGGCAATAAAAAAAGAACTCATGCAATGGATTATAAATACTGTAGGGATTTATTAGGTGGTGAGTGGTTAGGAGATGCCGCTGATTGCGAAGTGCCAAGATATTCTTCACGCTAATAAAAATAAAATGACCGTAAAAGAATTTTTAAAAAAAAGATGGTGGTTGGTCTTACTAGTTGGATTGATTCTAATTGGTAGAAATCATACAAATGATTCGACATCTAACTCGTATTCCTCTGCAAAAAATTATTCGGGGAAAAGATGTTCGTATTGTGGGAGGAAGCTTCCTGATAATTATACTGTTATTTACAACGCAAAGTACCAAGGGCTAGGTTTCTGCAACATTGATTGTGCTCATTTTTATGATGGGATGCATACACCGTAAATAAATCGAAGTTAAGCCAGAAAGCGAGATATTCATTATCACTAAAACTAACTATATGTATTGTCGTAACTGTTCAAATGAAGTATCTGAGCAAGCCATAGCTTGTCCAAAATGTGGAGTTCCTCCGAAAAAGGGAAAGAATTTCTGTTATCAATGCGCCAATCCTACAAATCCTGAAGCAATTATTTGTGTGAATTGTGGTGTATCATTATCTACATCGAGTAATGTATCCTTAGCTACAATTGATAAAAGAAAATACTTATCACTGTGGGGAAGGTATCCTTATTCAACTTATGTTGTAATTATTTTGCTGTCATTATTACCCTTTGCAAATATTACTTGCAATCAAACTAAAGTATATACTTTAACGGGTTTCGATTTAACAGTTGGTAAAGTAAGGCATTACACAAAGACAGTGGATTTAGGAATGTATGGGAGTTATGATAAACAAAAAACAGAAACAATTTCAAATATATATATTCAGCTTTTCTACGTAGTAATATTTACCATAATTATAATCTTGTTAGCTAAAATAAGGAGGCGATTCCGTTACGCACAATGGGGCACTTTGATAGGGTTAGCTTTACTTCTCATGTTTGTTGTAGCTGTTAACAGCCGTATGAATGATTCACCATCAACAATTCTTAATTTATCATATGGAAGCGGATATTGGCTTACTTTATTGATGTTGATTTTTACATTCTTTATTATATTTTTTTATAGAAAGGAATTTATTAAAGAAGAGGATATTCCACTCATAAATGATGAAGTAAAAGCTGCTCCATTGGGTTATAGTGAGCCTGAAATTATTATTCCCGTTCAACAGGATATCATAACGCAACCTTCAAATGAAACAATATTTGCAGAAAAAAGAAATACGAAGAAGTATATGCTTTTTACAATTCCTGTAATTGCTATTGCCGCAATTACTTATTTTTTTGTAGTGGAAAAAACATCAAACTCTGCAACACAAACTCAACAAGCTGCCATTGATACAACTCATATTGTAAACGAATCAGATAGCTTACCCAATACATCACCAATTCAATCACCAACTAACTCGCCAATCACAACGCCAACCGCTACTGATATTAGTGCCTTAGATAATTCCCAAGGTTTAACTCAAGATAATGGTGATAGCATTAATAATACAAATTCAGGTAATGCAAGTCAGGCAGGAAAATCTTCAATACCAAAATTGCAATACCTAATTGCAACTAATGCAGGAATGATTGGGTTTTACAATGATGGAACTATGCGATATTGTCCTAAATGCGACTTTGATGAATCGAATATTGAATCAATGTATATGGGTGAAATATATGCGAAATATATACTCGTTAAAAATGAATACTTTAGTGCAAAGCATGATGGGGAAGATTATCATTTTCCATTGTATGATTCAGATAATTCAGGTCACATTCATATGGATTGGGCATTGTTCAATTATAAATGGATTCGGAAACCTTAATAATCCTTCTTATAATTTCTGCTATATCAAAGCCATTTTATAGATTGCCCATGTTGCAACAAGCAATCCTCTGACCTGTTGGATTCCGCTGATATGCAACTTTTAATAAAAGCCAACATCAGCCTCAGTAACGAAGTGGAACAGGGCAAACTATGAAATCAAAAAATAAAAGCCATGCCTGACCGCATGGTTTTTGCCTCTGATTATATTCCTAAAGGTTCTGTTCCTAAATAACATTCAATCAAAACAGGATTCTTGTGAAATCATATAAAGTTATTTTCCAGAACATGAAGCAAACTTAATCCTTCTTCGACATTTCTTTTCTTTCAAAAAGTTTGACCGCCGTAGATAGTTTAGAAAGCATCTGCACTTCAACATCAATAAGATTTTCCCTGTACTTAGCATGAGCCTGTTGACTATACTCCTGATGCACTGCATTGATGTTTGGATTGCCGATAAGCCTGATTCCTTGAAAAGGAAGCTTCCTGCGTTTAGTCCATATGATGATTCGGTAGTAGGGCATTTTCACAGCAAACGTACTAAACTATTTAGTAAATAAATACCCAAAAAATTATGAATAGGAAATTCCGTTGTGTAATTGTCCATGTGTTTCTTTTCTTGCTAATCGGTGGTATATTGGGGGCATGGCAACACAATCAGCAGCATGGCTAATCAAGAACTTTTGGAATTTCTTCAAAGAATACTCAATTGACAAGGAAGACCTGATAAAGAAATTCAATGAAGTACAAGGGTCAGGCCATGACTATGTATGGTCATTATTGCAAGACTGTCATGCAAATCAGGCAAAACAATTTGAATCAGGAAGGATTGATGAAAGAACATTCTATCAAATGAATTCTAATGTATATCAGCAGATGTCCAGATTCTTGCAAGAATTTGAAAAGAAGAAGAACAGATTGCTGTATCAAAGTCTTCAAGAAGTGAATCAGATAATGGCAGACCGCTTTGATGATGATTTGAAAGGGTATGAAGTATTCAGTGTCAACTGTTGTGCAGCATGTGATGCTGATGATATAAAAGCTTTGACAGTTGAAGAAGCCCTTGCACATGCTGAAGCCATACCAAGCAGATGTGGCAATACTTATAACCGGGGTTGCATGGTTAGCTATCTTATATTAAATGATGACCACCCATACCACAGACAGAAAGTACAACCTTAAGCATTGACCACCTTCAACTGCAAGACTTCCTGCGGTTATGTCAAATCCAAAAAAGCAGGTTCTTCCGAGATAAGTTCCTGCGGTTGTTGGAATAACTTTTTGTAAAGGCATAGCAAGGGTAAAAAAACTTAACAAGGTAATGCTAAAACAGAATAGTTTTCATCAAAAATGGCTGAAATAAAATATAAATATTTATTGCTTTTTAAGCCCTTTTTTTCAAAATTATTCACTTTAAGAATTACTTTTGTACTGTAATCAAAAACAAACAATGTCCGTAAGCACTACAAATTTCACCTTCCCAATGTACATGATTGGGCATCTGAAATGCTTACAAAATGCCTTCACATCAGCTCCCCAAAAAGCTGCTACTGATGGCGACATACTTGTTCAGTTGATTACAGAAATTGCTACTTCAAATTTCCCCCATATCAACATACAGGTATAGAGTAAAACAGATCTAAACGCAGCCGTTTGCAAAGGCATTCAAGGCACGTTCTGTTTAAGAACTCGTAATTAATTCAGCAAAATCGTTGGCAGGAAACGTATGTCCTACTCCTGATAATGTTGGGTCAATTACACAATTATTCCAGTCCAATGGGCGATGGACATGGATGTTTTATGCCCGTTATTTAAAAACAATAAATTTTATGAAAAATAACACAAAAGTAAAAATCGCTGACTTCGTACAGAATAAAGCAGCCGAGTATGGATTTGATTTGATGGGTGTAGATGAAAGCCTAATGGCAGTACATGATAAAAGAACTGTTCCAAATACAGTGAAGTTTATCCTTGTCAATCGAGCTAAAACCACATCCGCTGGTAATGGTAATGTGAATGCGCACTTGTCAGCAATGTGTGTAATCAACTTTCCCAAAACTTCAGACAACATTACAATGCGTGTCTCTGCAACACCAAAAGCAGATGATGATGTGATTGAAATGTGTAAAGAGTTGGAAGAACAATTTTTGACATCTGGAATTGAGGCAACGTTGGAATGTGAAATAAATGAAGAAGCAAACATGAAAAAACAAGAAAACAAAGTACTGTTAATTGATGTTGTAGCACAGGAAATCAGAATGATTGACACACCTACCACCACCGAACAGCTTCAAGAAGTATTAGGCTATAATACCATAGGTGTCGTAGGATTAGAAAATGGTGATAAGATGATTATGGATGAAAGCGGATTTAGTAAATCCAAGGATGAAATCGCAGGGTGGTTTCTTTATGAATTTACCTACCCTGTATGGTTCAGCAATCTGCGTAATTATCCTTTCATGAATAATGCCATTATCTGCAAACAATTTGAAGACGAGACATTGGGAATGCCTTCAATGTCATTCAATGAATTGTTTTTATTGATTGAATTCCAAGGCACTAAACCTGCACCGAACCTGACATCAAATATGTTCAGTTAAACAATCACCAAGAAGGATAAACAGGGCGGTAAATAAACCTGCCGCCCGCCTTCTTTTTTTAAAAAAATAAAATTTAAAAAAATGAACAAATTAATAAAACCAAGCGACCTGAAACCAATAACAGTTCCACTTGAAGATTTGCTAACGAATCAGTATAACAATCCTTACACAGGGAAAACAAAGGAACAGCTTGAAATATATCAAAATGAAGTAAAGCATTTCGGATATTTTGAAACACCTATAGTTTATAAACAAGAACCCGTTTGGACTGATACACCAATGCAGTTTTTGGTGCTTACTAATGTGCAAGAAGTTGAAACAGCAAGAGCGTTAGGGCTTACAGAAATGAAAGTTTTTGAACTTGATGATACAAAGTATTCCCAAACAGAAGCATTTCGTTTTGCAATGCACCGAAGAACCTTTCAAAGTCTTTCACATGAAAGCAGGTATATTGGTTTTAGGCAAGCGTTTCATGATATTGATAAGGATAAAGAATGGGCAGCAACTATTAATACTCGGACCGGCAAAACAATTGAAAAGGTTGCTGCTGTTTGTGGCATGGCTGTAGGTACGATTCATAATTATATGACGGTTGGAAACCAAAATATACAGTTGCTGAAAGACGCTGATAATGGTCATACATCAGTTGCACGGGAGTATAATAAAATCATGGACAAAAAACCTGATTCGGAAAAATCAAAAGCTAAAAGGCAGAATCGTAGAAGTAAAGCGGACAGCATAGCGGCGTGGTATCAAAGCAAAATGAGCCTACCATTGCCGATTGCGGAATTTGAGCTGCATATAAGCGTAAAGGAAGTCGAATATCAGGGTAGGAATGTTATCAAAATTGAAATCAATGGGCAAGAATTAGAAGGGTTTACTACACATACAAGTGATGCAGGGGAAGGCAGAACACAAATCAAATTTATATCTGAAAAAGAGCCTATAGAGTTTACCGTTACCGCTCCTGATATAGTAAACTATTTCAAGCAGAAAGGATTCAGCACTGAATCACGGTTACCCAAATTTGATGTGAAAGGGCACTTTGATAAGGTACTGTCAAATTTGAAAGGCATAGGTCATTTAAGCAGGGGTAGGAATAATGATAAGCCTAAGCCTCAAATAGACAGAATGGCAATTATCAATGATGCAATCAAAGCAGTTGTGAAGATGGGCATAGCAAAAACTAAAGCAGAAACCGCAGTGAATAAAGTTGCGGTTGAAAATCCTTCAATAATTGATATAGGACAATTGACCACACAAGCCTTACGCTTTGCAGGTACACTATAAGTCTCACAGGTACTGCAGGCGGTAGGATGTCCACAATGTCTTGCTGCCGCAGATGCCTTCAATAATTTTATGACAGTTGATGTACAATAAGATAGGGCTCTGCTTTAGGGGCAGCCCCTTTATTTTTCTTCCAACTCCCCTACAACTTCAAGGTTGTCAGTATGCGGCATACATACTAACGCTTTTTCTTCACCTGGGTTCAAGGTATAGTTATCAGTACGATTCCAAGTACCCGTCCTTTTAACAGTGAAAGTGAATTTTTTTGTTGATGAAGTATTTACGAGCGTAAAAAGGGTTTCATTTACTTCCGAACAACCCTTAGGGTCTTTTTTGATTACGCCGTTCTTACAAGAAAATAATACAAGTAAAAGGAATATTGAACATAAATATTCCATCTGAGTTTTTATAATAAGTAATATAGGCATCTGCTAAAATAAAGCATTATCAGTATAATTCCCTTTCCTGTTGTGCAGATAAGAACACTTTTATTATCTTTCGTAAAACCAAGTTAATGGCTTATAATAAAATTCAAAGATTAATTGCCTTCCTTTATATCATAGGGGTAGTAATAATCTTTACGTACTTAACACCAACAATAACACTAAGCGTTTATGGTAGTGTACCAAAACAAGAATACAGCAATTTCTTTAGTACCCCGAATCAAATTCAGTTTACAAAATTTTATATTGAATTAGGAGTGTTTACCTTCTTAATGATATTCTTAATAATAATTTTAAAATCCGCAAAGACAAAACATTCGATATGAAAAAAGTACTGCAGTATAATGTTCTAAGAAATCAAATTCTTGATGAACTTGTTAAGGACATTCAAACCAAAATTGAAGATGGATGGGAATTACAGGGGGGAATATGTTATGGTTACGGTGGGGAATATTCAGATACTTGGGCACAAGCAATTGTTCTATATGATAAGACAATAAATATTGGGTAATTACTTTCACTTTCACCATTACTTACTTTAAAATAATTATATGCAACTCCCCCAAGGTTCTGACCCCACACATCATCTAAATTTTTCGAAATTAGATGATAAGTACCCCACTTCTGAGTTAGTTTTTAAATTAGATGGTAAGGAATATAGTTTCAAAATAATGCATAGTAAAGGTCTTCCCGTTAAAGAAGCACTTTCTAAATGGTTAGATAGTAAAGCCCCATGGTTTAAAACTGAACGTTATGGGTATATAAGGTTTGTTGAAAATAATCAATACGAAAAAATGAATTTGAATTGCCGTTTCTTTTGTCGGTTTGTTCAAAAACAAATATGGGATGGCTTTGATACTTTTGAATGTATTGAATATGATTTTTTATCTTACCCTAATTTGATGAATAGTATTCAAAGAAAACATGAGTTAAAGAATGGTATTCGAAGAAACTATTTCAATCGAAAGAAATGAATTGGTATAACTCATAACCCCTTTTCCTGCCCTTGAGGCCCTTATCATCAATATACCAATGACATTGCATCAATCAGTACAGGATAGGGCAGGAATTAAAGAAATCTATATGATTGATATTCAGTCAGGAATTACCCTTTCAATTGTATTTGTAATTACCTGCCCCTCTACCCCGCCCTCTTGACCTTTGCTAAGTCAATAGGAATATAGGTTTCCTAGGTCTTAGAAAAAGATATACAGCCTGATTTTGATTCTGTTTGTCTAGGTTCGAATCCTAGTAACCCAACAAAAAAAATGCGGCTACAGCCGCATTTTTTTATGCATATTATCCGGTTTATTGAGGTACAATTTCCGTAAGCACTTTACCCACAGAACCTGACG
>JACMRH010000515.1 GCA_014376535.1 Cytophagales bacterium
ACCTGCTGCCGAAATAATTGTTGCTCCTGTGCCCTTGCCCACATTTACAAAAAGGCTTTGCATCAGTTCAAAACTGTTGGCCATCCCTAAGTTTTTATTTGGAATAATCTTGATGGTGCTTTTAGATTTGGTGCCCATGCTGTCCAATGATTTTTTAGATGCTTCAATTTTGGCTATTTCATCTTTGTCCACTTCGCCACTATGGCAAGCATCTATGAACATCATTTTTTGACGTGGTTTGATGTTGTCGAGCAAGCTTTCCAAATCATCATAAGCCAATCCTTTTTCTTCTGGGCTATCAAAGTTGATAGAATAAGTAGATAAATAATAATCCAACTCTTTGCTCAACACACCATGGCCAGAATAGGAAATAATTACTTTATCATCTTCATTCAGCAACAACAGTTTTTTCTTTAGTGCCAGCACATTTTCTTTGGTAACATCTTTATCGAACAATGTATCGATGATGATGTTTGGATACTTGCTTTTTAGCTTGAAGGATAAATCACGAATGTCTTTTACGCTCCAGCTCAAATTGTAATCAACATTGGCAAATTGGTTAATACCAATGCCAATGAAATGGAGTTTTGTTTCTTTTAAAATAGGTGCAGTATATTTTACAAACAAGGGCATTCTGTAACTTTCTGTTCCGTTTACATTAATGACGGAGGTCTCTATTCTGTTTTCTCCTTGTGATAATGTGATGGTTAAAGCTGTATCAAAACTGTTCCTATTTTTCTTGCTGATGTTTATCCCTCTTAAGCCAAATAACGGAACTTCATTTACCCAAACATTGAATCTGTCCAATTTGTAAGAGCTATCGTTTCCTTTTATTTTTAAAGTGAGTTTATCTTTTGTTTGTTCGTATTCAATGACATCTCTATTAATAAAATCCGATTCAGGAACACTGTAACCATCTTTAAATTGCGTGGTATCGATGCCTAATTTCTTGATGCGTTTTTGGTAGGCTTTTCTATAGCTGTTTATGAGTAAGGTATCTGTATTGCCAATGGCTTCCAATACTTTATCTGGACGATTGTATTTTACATCCAACTGATCAAAAGTTATCACTTTTAAATCTTTGGTTACATAGTGTATAAGTTTGGCTGCATGAGTGGTAGTTTGATAATACCCGGAAGGAATCTGGCTTAAATAATCAATGGAATCTATACCTGTCCAAGCATATATTTCTTTTCCTGTTTTGAGGTTCCATATTTTACATTTAGAATCATGTGATGCGGTTATTAAAAACTTGTCATCTTTTGTAAACTGAGCCTCATTTACTACAGTTGTATGCCCACACAATTCATATAATAGTTTACCAGTATAAAAGTTCCATACAACAGCACAATTGTCAAATGACGCCATTGCTATATATTGTCCATTATTGCTAAACCGTATGGAAAAAGCACCTCTTTTGGAAGTGTACAAAGTTTTGACAAATTTTCCTGTCATGGTTTCCCAGATTTTGATATAATTCCCCGTTGAACCTGTTGCTATATATTTTTCATCCTGACTGAACTCCATGCTTTCAACCAGTGTTTCCCCTTCTTTAAAAGAACTTATCAATAAGCCTGTGGCAGTTTCAAAAACCCTTTGAATTCTATCTGGATCAACTATAACAATGTATTTTCCTGTTTTGCTTACCACAATAGGATCCGCTATTGAGCAGGTGTTGGGCAAAGTGTATAAAATTTCCCCTGTGGCCATATCGCCAATTTTAGGAGGATTTCCACCCATTCCACCTAAAATGAAAAACTTATCATCTATGGTAAACCAAACATTATAATTAGACTTTTTGTAACTATATATCTCCTTTCCAGACGGGAAGGCCCAAATTTTGGTATTTCCGTATGCACCCGCAATAATGTATTTACTGCTATGACTGAACTTTGCTGAATAAATTGCCGCATTACTATAACTTGGTGGAATATAGAAAGAATGAAAAAGGTTACTAGTAGAAGTTTCCCAAACTTTTACCGTATTGTCAGAAGATGCAGTGATAATATATTTGTCATCAGCATTAAAAAAAGAAGTCTTTATTTCCTTGCTATGACCCAGTAGACTGTAGGTCAGTTTTCCAGTAGAAAGATTCCAAACTTTTGCATTGTTTTCGGAAGAAGTAACCATATACATTCCATTAGAACTTCCACTCATTGATTTAACATTATTTGTATGCCCTTCTAAACTGTGGATTAACCTACCAGAATTCAAATCCCAAACTTTCACTGTCTTATCATCTGAACAGGTAACAATATGGTTGCCGCTGTGGCTAAAGTTAATACGCCATATAAACCCTTTTTGCTTATCAAGGGTGTGCAATAAAATGCCTGTTTTTGCATCCAATATTTTACACGTGCCATCCCATAGTGAAATAGCTAGCTTTTTACCATCTGGGCTAAAAGAAGCATCGGTAATATCAGGTTTGTTTTTTAGCTCGTAAATAACATTTCCAGTTTGAGTTTCAAGTACTTGATCTCCTTCACTCGTTCCTGTACTGCTAGGTATGACAACAATTAATTTGCCATCAGGACTGATATCAATTTTGCCCCTCATCCAACTACCAAATCCATTTAGTAACGCTAATTGCTTTGCCGAATTCACATCCCAAATTTTTATCGAACCATTCTCCATAAGAGAAGCAATGCAATTTCCTGCAAGATTAAAATTGGTGGTAGAGGGAATCGATTTTTCTCCATCAAACGTCTTAACTATTTTCCAAGAAGCCGTTTCCCAAATAGTAGCTGTACCATTATCTTTAGTTGCAACCAAATATTTTCCGTCATTATTGAAATAGGCAGCCTTTACTTCTTTAAAACCATTGATATAGTGACCGGTTTCAACTTCCCAAATAGTTGCTGTACCAAATAATGATACTGCTACTAAATACTTTCCATCCGGACTGAATTTTATAGAAATGACTTCTCCATCATTGTTTGCGTCAAGATCCAGTGTATGAATTTGCCTTCCTGTTGAGGTTTCCCAAATAGTTAGTCCAGCATATTTGGTGGTGATTATAAACTTTCCGTTTGGACTAAAACAAGAAGGCTCGGAATTACTATTTAGACCTTCCAATGTATAGAGAACTTGCTCACTAGAAATTTCCCATAATATCCCCTTTCCTTCGCTGGCTGTAAGAACATATTTCCCATTAGGGCTAATGCTTGCACTTAAGACCGTGTTAGTGTGAGCAATGGGTAATACCATTCGAGGTTCCTGTGCTATAGCAAAAAAACAAGAGGTTAAAAAAGAGAGAAAAAGCAAAAATTCTTTCATGAAAATATTTTGTTCAAGGTAAACTGCTTTAAATAACAATGCAATACCCCATTAATGGTATTTACTTCATGCCTTCCAACTCTTTCTGCAACCTAAACATTTCATCCCTCAATCTAGCGGCTTCTATAAAATCCAGATCCCTTGCGGCTTTCCCATTTAAAATAATCAATCTTTTTTAGACTCCAAGTTTTCAATATCACCTAAATCTTTATGTCTGCCTGCTACTTTTTTAGCTGCTATTAAATGATTAAAGTGCACTACTTTTATCGTCAAGTCATCATCTACATATTCTGTAGCAAGAGGAAAGCATTCATCAAAATCAAGATTTCCCAT
>JACMRH010000516.1 GCA_014376535.1 Cytophagales bacterium
GAGCTACAACAGCAGTTTGAGCAAAGTTGTGTTTGACATTCAATCAAACACAAACTCAAATGAGCGGGAGACGAGGCTCGAACCCGCGACCTATAGCTTGGAAGGCTATCGCTCTACCAACTGAGCTACTCCCGCAAATGAGAATCAAAATGCAAATAACCATTATCTCTCAGATAATTGAATATGCAATTAAACTCTGTGGGGCGAGGTGGATTCGAACCACCGAAAGCATACGCTAACAGATTTACAGTCTGTCCCATTTAGCCACTCTGGAATCACCCCCAATCAAAGAACTAATCCTTTAATATTCAATTAGTTAAATAATTCAACAATTGTATTTTAAAAAAGGAAGTGCAAAGGTACACGAAATTATGGTTTTGCAAAACTATTGCTAAAAAAATGGTCAATTATAATGCACCAATTACCACTTTTGAAAAGTTATTATGATCAAAGTATTTATTTGCCAACACTTTAATATCAGAAGGGGTAATATTCATCAGTTTATAATTGAAAGAATCATAATAATCGTAACCCAGGCCGCTATAATAAATAGTTTTAAATTTATCCATCAATGCAAATGGAGAATTGATAGAATTCATAAAACGCCCAAACATGTAAGAGGTTACTGTCTTTAACTCCTGATCTGAAATTAAATTGGTCTTTAAAGTTTCTATTTCCTTTTCAATCTCTGTTAAAGTGTCTTTTGTGTTTTCCTTTTTGACTTCTGTAGAAATCACAAAATAAGAACTTTTCATCAGAGTTTGTACATTAGAATGAATTCCATATGTATATCCTTTATCTTCTCTGATATTTTTCATTAATCTAGATCCAAAGAAACCACCTAAAATTTCGTTCAATATTAGCAGGCCTATATAATCTGGATTATTTCTGTTTATTGTGAGACAGCCATATTTAATACAAGATTGTAACGATGTAGGTCTTTCGACCAAAAAGAGATTTGTATCTGAACTGACAAAATCAATCTTAGGAAATTTTGTTTCAGTAAATCGTGAAGTAGATCCTTCAATAAACTTATTTATGCTTGACGAAACATTCGAAATTGAAAACTGACCTGAAACAAAGAATTCACATTTATTCCAATTTATGAAACTGTTAGCAAATTCAATTAATTGATTTCTGTCCACGCTTTCGATATCCTTTTCCCAATATTGGCGTCCGTATGGATGGTTCTCACCAAACAATACTTTTCGGAAATTTACTGATGCAAGAAATTGATTTTTCTCTTTGCTCACTTTTAAAGACTGAGATGTGAGAGTTTTTAGGTTTGCAAGTTCAGTTTCTATATATATACTCTTAGTAAATATTTCATCTATTAAAGGTAAGATTTCATCTAAATGTTTTTCTAAGACATACAGAGTAATGTTGAGATTTTCATAACCTTGCTGTGTTTCAATAAATGCACCGAATAATGCAATATGGTTGGCTATATCTTTGGCAGATCTATTTTGGGTTCCTTCCAGAATCATTTTGGAAGCCAAATATGAAAGTCCATTTGATGGTTCAAACCAAGTCCCAGCCGGGAAAATAAATTCTAAACGGAGAATAGGTTGTGTACCAGAAACAATAAAATGTATTGGAGACCCATTTTCTAAGATATGGGTCTCTGCTTTTTTTAATTTAAATGGCGAAAAAGAAAAGATTTCTGGCCCAATTGATCTGTCCAGCATTTTATTCAGTAATTGATTCTGTTTCTTTCCCACTACTTTTTTCAAGCTCGGCACATAAAGAAAACCTTAGCGTACCTTCTAGTGGATTATTTTGTTTTCCAGATATTAAATACGAAACGTCAATTCCTCCTCTGCCTTCTGCAAATCTGAATCCCGCACCAACTGTGAAATATTTGCGATTCCCTTTTAAGGCATTTTCTCTGAAATGTCCGACCCTCAGAGCAAATAGTTCAGCATACCAATATTCAATTCCGTATGAAAATGTTATTTCCTTTAGTTCTTCTTTTCCTTTGCCAGGTGCATCGTAGAAGGATCCTAAAGTTCCGCTCATTAAACCTCTATTAGGATCCTGTCCGTCTTTGATAGCAGTTGAATCAGTTCCCTTACTATTTGAAAAATAAATTGGAGGAGTAGGGACCATTAATTTATTAGCATCTATTGAGAAATTGAATTTATTATACAAATCAAGATCTAATGTGTAGCATGCACCTAATCTTAAATTCGTCGGAATAAAATCTTTTCTATTATTATTTGTATATGAAATTTTAGATCCAAAGTTTGAAATTACTGCACCTAATGCAAGTTTTGAGTTCTTAGTTCCTGACATAAGTTCTTTGTTCCAATAAACTCCAACATCCCCAGCAAAGCTTTTACCTGGTTTAGATTCAGAACCAGCTTGAGTAGTCAGTCCTCCAGTAAGATTTGAATAAATGAATTTCAAACCAACAGCAACGCTTAAGTTGTCACTCAAAATTCTTGAATATCCTCCTCCTAAAGAAAATTCATTAGGATTAAAGTCTCGGATTGCTGCACCGTTTGCATCAGTAAACTGAATTTTACCCAAATTGAAATATGTAAGGCTTAAGTAAACACCATCTTCCTTTCTTATCTTCATATAACCACTAAGATTTACAAGGTTCATATCATCTACCAATTTTCTTAACCAAGGGGTGTAAGATAAAGCTACTGCATAATCCTTTTGCAAAAAAGCGTATTTGGCCGGATTCCAATGAGCAGAATAGGCATCTGGAGATGTAGCGGCTCCTGTTTCTCCTAGTGCACCTGCCCTTGAATCTGGTGCAATATTTAAAAATGGGACAGCTGTTGTTATAGGTCTCGCGTCACCGCTTCCTAATAAATCTGTAGTCTGACCAGAACTATTAGTGTACTTGTTAGTAGTAGGGTTAAATCGGGTACCTTGACCATATGAACAAACAGACCCAACTAAATAACTAAGAACCAAAAAATTTCTAACATTTATCATAACACTATATAAACAAACTAATTTAATATAACCAATTTTTGATACTCATCCTTTCTGAAACCGTCACTTAACGCTTTTACAGATAATTTATAAACGTACACACCTCTTCCAATATTATCTCCATAGTCATCCTTTCCATCCCAAACTAAATCAGAAATATGAGTATGAGCATATACAGTATGTGAGCTTAAAGATTTAACCAGTTTACCAGTTACAGTGTAAACTTGTAACAATATATCTAAATCATCCCCTGCCCTATTGTGGTCAAAATGGAATACAGTATTAGTAGTAAATGGGTTTGGGTAGTTAAGCAAATTTTTAATTGTAAGATTTTGATGATTTGCCACGTTGAATTCAATTGTACTGCCATTTTCAACTCCATTTTCAAAAGTATCAAAAGCTTTTATTTTTATAGAATTAAATCCTTCATTTATTCCGTCGGCAGATGATAATTTATATTTTATTGTTCCGGATTTATAGGTGTCTCTATCAGATTTATAATAGCTGTCAAGTTTTATTTCATTTTTCAAATTATTGTTGATAACGGCTGAAATGGACTTACCCATATCACCTATAGTGCTAATACCGCTTTCATCATATAATTTTACAATTAACAAAGGGTTTTCATTGGCAATTCCTCCTGAAACAAATGATTCATCATTTAAATAAGCTTTTATTTGTGGTGGAGTATTGTCAGTAGAGGAATTTTTATCTCCTCCACCAACCAGGATTTGAGAATCACCACCCCCAGCATCATTCATTCGACCATCTTCCAAATTTGCATAAAGCAAAACTTTTCCATTTCCAACTATGTAATTAATATTTTTCGGAACAATAAAGGTAAAAGAGAATTCACCGTTTTTAACTGATGCGGATCCATCAAAAATTTTACTGTCACGAACATCAAAAGAATACTTTGGTTCTTCTATTGTATTTACGTTAGTAGATTTGTCGAAGATTAATGCATTTAAAACTCCATTAAAATCTGACAGAATAACACCGTTTCTTGTTATCTTACCACTAATTGAAACCTTCGATTGAGCTTTTAAAGTATCGGAATAAGGAACAAAAGGTTTATCGTTAATTTTTGTGATTTCAATATTATTTTCTGGATAAGCAAGTGTTAGGGAAGGATCACCTAAAAGTGCGAAATTTCTATTAAACACTCCAGACAAACTATTATTCTTACTTAATTTAATTAATTCACCAAGTTTTAGACTCGATCCATCTGAATTTTTTGTAAAAACATAATCATAAAATGCTCTATTTATTCGCTTATTGTAATTTTGAAATACTGGCCTTGTAGTACACAAAATACCTATGGCCCCTCCATTTGGATTAAAAACAAATAACTCACCTCCTGATGTAATAGTAGGGTCATCATATTTTCCAAAATCGCAAGTTGCTGTAACCATAAACGGCAATTTATCGAAATTTGAAAGAGCAGAGATTGTACCTGTGTTAATCACATTTTCAGACGCTAGTTGCTTTTCCCCTCCATGACCTATGTAATTCATTATTAATGTCCCATTTTCGAACTGTTGAGCAATTTCTAAATTTGCCTGTGGAGCAAAACCTTGCTCATGGGCATAAGAAGCAAGGTATACCTTTTTGGTATTGTAATTATTTTGTAAAATATTACTTGAAGTACTTAATGATTCTGCATTATCTAAAAACTCATTACCTTCCTCATTATCAGCTATAAAGGTTAAATTCTGTCGCCATTGACCTAAAGTAACAGGTGAGGAATAGTGAATTATCTTTTGTACTATACCCTCAGCTTCCTCAGCTGTGCTAACTGGCAACCTACCAATACCAATTTCCATCAGATCATAACTATAATTTAGCCAGGCACCTTCCTGATTGCTTAACAACCCTACATAATCATCTGAAGAATAGGTTTCTGTAGGCATAAGAGATTCCTCTGATTCATAAATAGGCACAAAATTCTGAGGACTTGAAAGACCTTTTATATTTTTATAATCGTATGAACAATCTCCTAGAAGGAGAAGGTATTTTAATTTCGCATCGATCTTATCATTAAACATTTTTGCACAATCTCTAATGGCAACTAAATCAGATTTACCTGAAGAAAATTCGTTGTAAACTTCTTCAGTTGTAGCAACAACAACATCCATTTTATCATGTTCTCTTCTATAATCAGCAAGCTTATTGGCTTGATTTTTAAACAAAGGATGGGTTATTATAAGAAAATCCGGGGTATTATTAGCGCTAATATTTTGATTTGGAATCTTTTCTCCATCACTAGGGGAAGGAAATGATGTACCTGAAAAAGCAATAAATTCTCTTAAAACAGTATCAGTTCCTGAAACAAATTTAAAACTGGCCATTTGACCTAATGTTTCTACACTAGGTTCTGAAATATTGTTTAAATCAGTTATATCCCACACACGAACTTGAGAGGAAGTATTTAAATTTATATTATACTGCACTACGCCATTCACTCTGCTATTAAAATTTCTGAAGCTTAAATAATTTGAATTGAATATCAGATTATCTTCAAATGTGAAACTAAAGAAATCCAGATAGCCTTTACCCACACCAGAGTTTTTATTATAATTAATATTGAACAATAAATTTTGTGAGCCTACAAAATTATCTGAAGAAATAAAATCATTAAATACTTCGTCATTTCCTATTCTATCATAAACTCCTGAGCCACCTCCTGGAATATTATGTGAAATAAAAGGTGTTGAGTTTATTGATAA
>JACMRH010000517.1 GCA_014376535.1 Cytophagales bacterium
AACGTATTTTTTAACCAATCGGTATTTGTTATCTTCCAATAGAAAAACATCTACTAGTTTTTCCAAAGGATATACAATCCAATATTCCTGAACACCAGATTCTTCATATAACTGAAATTTATCCTGTACATCCTTCTTTTTAGTTGAAGGCGACAATATTTCTATCATTAAATCAGGTGTTCCATTGCAGCCTTTTTCATCAATTTTAGAAAGGTCACAAATAACACATATATCAGGCTGGACAACAGTTAAAATTTCCTGGTCATTTCTAAACATTGAGAGCCTTACATCAAATGGGGCTATAAATACTTTGCAAGGTTTTTTATTTAAAAAAACGGCAAAATCTTTAAAAATATTACCACTTACTCTTTGGTGGTAACTTCCAGGCGCAGGAGACATGTTAAAAATTTTCCCTTTGATTAATTCAACCATTCCATCAAACTGCCAGGTAAGATAGTCTGCATAAGTGTAAGTTTTGGAAAGGTCGAGTTGATTGATGTCAGTGATCATATTCAAAAATAAAAAATATCAGGTCAAAAGGCAAATGTGAATATTAGAGAGAATAACAAATTAGTAATCCATTCTCCTTTTTTTCTATGAACAAATAAGCTTTTTTTGTTCCCTCTTAAGTTTTGATAAGATTCAAGTTTAATTAAACATTAAAATGGGAAAAGTTTTAATAATAGGTGCCGGTGGTGTTGGAACCGTGGTGGCCCACAAAATTGCTCAATTACCTGAAGTATTCACTGAAGTAATGATCGCAAGCCGCACAATAGAAAAATGTGATGCAATTGTAAAAGCTATTGGCAGAAAAGACATCAAAACTGCGAAAGTTGATGCTGATAATGTACCTGAACTTGTCCAGCTTTTTAATAGTTTCAGGCCAGATCTTGTTGTAAATGTTGCACTTCCATACCAGGATTTAACTATTATGGAGGCTTGTTTGCAAACAGGAACACATTACCTGGACACAGCAAATTATGAGCCTAAAGATGAGGCCAAGTTTGAATATAGCTGGCAATGGGCACTTCAGGATAGATTTGAAAAAGCAGGACTAACAGCTATTTTAGGTTGCGGTTTTGATCCTGGCGTAACAAATGTATACACTGCTTATGCGGCAAAACATCATTTTGATGAAATCCATTACCTTGATATAGTAGATGCCAATGCGGGAAATCATGGAAAAGCATTTGCTACCAATTTCAATCCTGAGATTAACATCAGGGAAGTTACCCAAAAGGGAAAATACTGGGAAAATGGAAAATGGGTTGTAACGGAGCCTCATGAAATTCACCAACCATTAAACTATCCTGAAATAGGACCGAAAGAATCGTATGTTATTTACCATGAGGAACTTGAATCGCTAGTTAAAAACTTCCCTACTCTAAAAAGGGCAAGGTTTTGGATGACATTCGGACAAGAATATCTAACACACTTACGTGTGATTCAGAACATTGGGATGGCAAGGATTGATACTATTATGTACAAGGGAGTAGAAATAGTACCTATTCAGTTTTTAAAGGAGGTATTGCCAAATCCTGGAGATCTTGGTGAAAATTATACAGGCTGGACTTCGATAGGTTGCAGAATTAAGGGAATAAAAGACGGCAAGGAAAAAACATATTACGTTTACAATAATTGCAGTCATGAAGCGGCATATAAAGAAACTGGAACCCAGGCAGTAAGTTATACTACCGGTGTGCCTGCTATGATAGGGGCTAAAATGTTCATGGAAGGTAAATGGAAAAAACCAGGTGTTTGGAACGTAGAGCAATTAGACCCTGATCCGTTTATGAAGGACCTTAATCAATATGGACTTCCATGGGTGGAATTACATGATGTAGATTTGGAATTTTAAAGATTCTGTTCCAAAAGGGTATGTTTCAACCAAAAATAAAAAGAGACTGCCCTTTTGGGACAGTCTCTTTTGGTTAATTTATAAAATTCAGAAACTTAATTAACTCAATTAAATTATTTAGACTTCACAAATTTTATTGTTTCTGTGCTTCCTGAATTGTTTTGAATTTTAATTACATAAACGCCTACTTCTAAAGCGGAATTAATCTCAGTATCAAAACCTGCCATTATATCATTTTTAGAAATGACCGTTTTACCGTTTAAATCATTGATAGTTAAACTCCTAATATCTTCTTTGCCTTTTACAGAAAATGAACCGTTACTTGGATTAGGATAAACCTGAGTACTAATTTCTGTTACATAATTCTTTTCAAATCCTGTAACAGTGCAATTTGAAGTTATTGCTCCGTTCGCAGAAATGTTCAGTGTTGCTCCAGCGCCACATTTTGTATTAGGAATTGCTGTTGAAACACTTGCCACTGGAAATGCAGAAGTGGTGTAAGATGGTTTAGTAACTGACCCAACGTTTGTAGCTCCTTGAAGGCATTCCGAGAATGTTACAGCAATAGTACCGCCATCAGAACTTACATAACTAGAGAAAGTCCTGTCAATATTCGTGAAATCTGATTTTTCAACATAACAAGTCAGGTTATTTGCACCACCTCCAAGACCTAAGGCCAAAGCATTTGGGACACTGGTGTTATAATAGCAATTCAAAATATGAAGTTCTGCATTTCTTGCACGGGGCATCCTTTCTTTACATCCTTCTGACCAATAACAATTCTGGAAAGTAATACTAAAATGTCCATCTGCAGGAGCAGCGCTGGCACTTGCACTTGAACCTACCAAGCCTGAAAATCTATGATCATTTGCTCCACCAGATCCTCCCGCTTTTGCAGGCTTTAAGTAACCATATTTACACCATGATATTGTAGCATTGTCTGTTTTTCCCTTAAGGTCCATATTTCCATCCATTCCATCTTGAAAATCACAATGGTCAATCCAAAGTTTGGTACAACCGTCAGCACAGAAATTATCATTTCCATCTACATCATAGGCACCAGGGCCTTCAAATTTTAAGTTTCGGATTATGACATTGTTTGAACCATCTTTCAGATAGAGAATACCTGAACCAGCTTGGGTTTGAACATTGTTGACCAATTTAGCTCCTGGAAGGCCTAGCAAAGTTTTATCAGTTACCTTCACACTCATTAAGCCTGAAAATGTGATTGTTCCTGATACAAGGATTACTTTAGGGCCAGTTGAAATCAACGCTGCCTGTAAAGCTGATTCTGTACTAACAGTTATGGGAGCTACAGAGCCACCTCCAGTTGTTCCCGCGCCAAAACCCTCAGGTTTTGTCATTACATACTGTTGTGCAATAAGATTGTTGAAGAATAAAGAAATAACAAAGAGTAGAATTAGATTTCTCATATTTTAAAGAAGTTTATTTATATCATTACTCATTTAAGAATAAAAAGTAATCAACTTAAGGAAAATTATTTTTAATAAATATCTATTATGAACTATCATTGAAAAAACAATAGGAAAACTTTAATGCAGCTTGTTATGTTATACCTGCCAGGTTGATATTTATTTTATTCAGTGAAAATTTATAATGAACAAGAAAAATCTGGTTACACTTTTAGTTTTTTTAAGCCTAATTATAGTTCTAGCATACATTTTTAGCCAACAAGTCAAACCAATAGCCAAATCTTCGCTACCCTATTTTCAATATGATAGTGACTCTAATAAATTATCAAAGAGTGAAATACCCGGTTTAAGAATTGAAAAATTCTCTTTCACAAACCAGCAATCAGAGGCTGTTACAGAAAAAGTTGTATCAGGTAGGATTTTTGTAGCAGATTATTTTTTTGCAGAATGCCCTGGGATTTGTAAAGAAATGGCTACTCAAATGCAAAGGGTGCACAAGAAATTTATCGATAAAAATGATTTTCTTATATTATCACATACTTCTAAGCCAGAAGAAGATACGCCTAATATGCTTATGGCTTATTCCAAAAAATATGGAGTAACTAATCATGACAAATGGTTGTTTTTAACTGGTGACAAAAAACAACTCTACGAGGTTGCAAGAAATCAATATCATGTTGTTGATGACAAAGGAAATGGTGACGAAGATGATTTTATTCATACAGAAAGATTTGTGCTGGTAGATAATAATGGGTTCATAAGAGGCTATTATGATGGAACTGATTCTTTAGAAGTTGATAAACTTATAGAAGACATTCAAATTTTATCTAAATAATAAACTTTAGTAAAAATAGTTATCAACATCTATTGTGGATAACCTTGTTGAAAAACACTATTCGTATCTTGTTATTTTTGCAATACATAAAATCAAAATGGCAAGAAATAACGCTCTTAATTTCAACCGTTTAAGCAGATATAATTACGATTTCATCTCTTTGGAAGAAGTAATATTTTTAGAATATCTCATTTTTCATTTTGTAAGGAAGCTAGAAATTCCCGTTCAAACTAGCAGAGTAGAGCAAGAAACCGGATTAAAAAAGCACAGACAACAGCGTGCAATAGATTCTTTAACAGATAAAAATTTCATACAGGTAGAACAAGTTCAGAACCGCAGGAAAATCCAGATCAATTGCGAAAAAGTAGCCTTGTCTTCTCAAAAGATTTTTATTAAAGACAATAAATCAATCTTAAGATTTTTAGGGCAATTAATAGTGCCTACAGTAAAAAAAGAAAAGAGCTCCACTCCTATTTCAAAACCCAAAAAACCAGCAAAGTCAGCATCAGGCAAACCAGCAATCACCCAAAATCAGATTAATCTTTTTGAATAAGTATTAAATGATGAATTATAAATAATGAATTAGTTAAAATAAAGACATCAAATTCCAAATCCTACTGTAGACTGTTAACTAATAACTATTAACTAAGATAATGCTTCCTTATAAGCCATCAAGCATCTTTCCCTTGCAAAAACATGATCAACTATAGGTTTGGGATAGCCCGGATCCTGAAATTCTGGCACCCACTTTCGTATATAATCTAGTTTTGGATCAAATTTTTCAGTTTGTAATCTTGGATTAAAGACCCTAAAATATGGCGATGCATCTGTACCCGTACCAGCCGCCCACTGCCAACCGCCATTATTCGCAGATAAGTCGAAGTCTAAAAGTTTCTTTGCAAAATAAGCTTCGCCCCATCTCCAGTCAATCAGCAAGTGCTTTGTAAGAAAACTGGCTACTATCATCCTTACCCTGTTGTGCATAAAACCAGTAGCGTTTAACTGCCTCATTCCTGCATCTACAATTGGGTATCCGGTATGTCCGTTACACCATGCATCAAATTCCATTTCATTATTCCTCCACCTTATCTTGTCATAATCAGGTTTAAAAGCATGATGTTCAACCTGGGGAAAATGCCATAAGATCTGCATATAAAAATCTCTCCAAATAAGTTCTCCAAGATAGGTAGGATTCAATTCCCGGGCCTTTTGGGCAAGGACCCTGATACTGATAGTACCAAATCTTAAATGAACACCTAACCTCGAAGTTCCCTCTTTCGCAGGATAATCTCTGTCAGCCGTATACTTATCTAAAAGTTCTTGTTTAATAGTTTTCAATGGAAATATTTCACTGGTGGATGAAAAACCCATTTCTTCAAGACTTATTACTGGTTTGCCGCTCCATTTAAAAAAATTACCCAGAAATTTCATTGTGGGGTAAGAAGATATATAAAACTCATTTAGTTTGGCCAACCATGTTTTGGAGTAAGGTGTAAATACAGTGTAGGGTTTCCCACTTCCACTTAAAATTTCATCCTTTTCAAAGATAGTCTGGTCTTTATAAGTTTTAAATGAGATTCCATTTTCTAAAAGCAATTGCATAATCTGAAAATCCCTCTCTTTTGCATACGGTTCATAATCATGATTTGCATATACCGTTCTTACTTTATATTCCTTAATTACATCACTAAATAATTTTAAAGGATCTCCATACAAAACCAATAGTGAAGAACCGAAACTTTGTATTTCTTTGTCAAGCTCCAGTATTTGATTATAAATGAATGATACTCTCCTGTCTGTTTTATCATCGAGTTTAAAAAGGATCTGGGTATCAAAAATAAATAGAGGAAGAACATTAAAACCCCCTTTTAAAGCATAATATAGCCCTGCATTGTCTTGTAATCTTAAATCCCTTCTAAACCAAAAAACAACCAATTCCTTTCCCATTTATTTGGATTTGAATATTATAAAGTAAAACTTTTATACTTTTGTTTAGATACAAGCTTAAAATACCATGTATTTTGTATAATCTTGTAAATATGAAAGGACTTTATATTTTATGAAAAACAACATAACCTGCCTTTTACTTATCATTGGAACACTGTTCTC
>JACMRH010000518.1 GCA_014376535.1 Cytophagales bacterium
AAGTCCTTCTTCCTACAATCAAGGCCCTGTCATGGTCCTGTAATGCACCTGAAACAATTTCTGAAGCCGAAGCGCTTCCTTCATCAACTAAAACAATGAGTGAGCCTTGTTCAAAGACGCCTTCATGTTCAGCTTTTAAAGTATTACTGTATTGAGATTTTCTTCCTTTTGTATAGACGATCAATTTATCATTGCTTAAAAATTCATCGGCAATATTTGCAGCATGGTCAAGGTAACCTCCAGGATTGTCTCTTAGGTCCAAAACTAGCTTTTTCATGCCTTGTTCTTTTAGTTTTACCAATGCATTTTTAAATTCTGTGAAAGTATTTTCTCCAAACCGATTCAGTTTAATATAACCTGTAGCTGGGGCATAAATAAAGGCTGCATCAACCGAATAAGTTGGAATTTTGTCGCGGATAATGGTAAATGACATCAGGTTTTTTATTCCTTTTCTCTTGATTGTCAGTTTTACTTTAGTCCCTTTTTTGCCCCTAAGTTTTCCAAATACATCATTTATAGTAATTTTTGTGCCGGCGAAAGGCATATTATCAACATTGATTATTTTGTCGCCAGATTGCAGGCCAACCAATTCTGAAGGGCCACCGCTAATTGGGGTTATGACATTTACAGTATCGCTAAATATTTGAAATTCGATGCCAATACCTTCAAAATCTGCTTCCAGGGAAGCTTTGGCTACCTGAAGGTCTTTTGGTGGAATGTAGGATGAGTGGGCGTCGAGTTTTTCAAGCATTGCTTCAATGCCTTGTTGTTGAAGGTCGGACACATTTACAGTATCAACATAGTCATTTTTAATGTATTGCAGCGCTTCTTCTACCAGATTGTTTTTGCTAAACCTGTCTGCACTGCCCATTTTTTTTCCAACATAAATTCCAACAAAGACGCCAATAACAAGTGTCAAGGCTAGCCAAATGGGCATTCGGATTTTAGAAGGAGAGTTTTGGATGTTATCGCTCAAAGTGAAATATTAATAGGAATGTATGCTAAATCGTAATTTTATTTAAATAATCATAAACTGGAGAAGGAACTAGATTAGAAAAATCTTCTTTGTTCTTCACTTTTTCCCAGATTTCAGTAGATGATATGTCAACAAGTGGCCCATTGATGATTTTAAGCTGATCAAAGAGTTCAGGGGCTTCTTTCTTTTTAATCGAATTATAACCAGCTTCCAGCTTACTCAAAACTAAATCAAGGTCATCTTCATAACCAGGCCTTAGATAGGCAAACAATTTATGGTTTTCAATTATCTGGACAGCGTTTTGCCACTGAAGAAAGTGATCTAAAATGTCTATTCCGAAAATCAGGGAAAAAGTATAATTGGAATAAGCATCCTGTAAACTTAAGAGAGTTTTGAAAGTATAAGAAGGAGTAGGAAGCTTCAGTTCGAAATCGCTGACTTTAAGGTTTTTTATTCCCTTAAAACTTTTTTTGAGCAGGGCCAACCTGGTTTCGTCTGGCAGCATGGTTTTATCTTGCTTGAATGGGCTTTGAGGAGAAAGCATGACCCAAACTTCGTCCACATCTTCATTCGCTGCAACATATTTACCTACATGGATATGTGCATTATGAACAGGATTAAAAGATCCTCCGAAAATGGCTACTTTTTTTGTGATGTGTTTAATATTTTAAAGTAAAGATGCAATTGCACAAAATAAACGAAATTCTGTCAGGTTTTACTTGCTTTAACGAAAACGGAAATAGCTTTGTTTAAGATAATGGAATGGTCAAAAGCTAAAGGAGGAATTTCATTCAAAGAAAACCATTTTACATTTTTTGCATCATCACCCGCAATTGGTCTTGTTTCTTCCATTTTGACCCAAGCTGCAAATGCTACAGTCACAACCCAGCCCCGCGGATCGCGGTTTGGGTCGCTAAAAGTTCCAATTTGAAAAAGTTCTGAATGCACCAAGCCTGTTTCTTCCTTTAATTCCCTTAAAATCGCTTGCTCACAAGATTCTCCTTCTTCGACAAATCCACCTGGGAAGGCCCAGAATCCTTCAAAAGGGGAGTGACCTCTTTCAATTAATAGTACGTATATTTTTTCTTGTTGTCTGGAGAATAACAACATGTCAGTACCCAATGCAGGTCTGGGATAATCGTAGGAGTATTTTGGCATTTTGATTTACGATTCGATGACGTTTAATTGGGAGATTTCAGAGCTAGAAAACGCCATAAGATTAGATCCTTAATATTTCTTCAGAGTTCTTTTTGCCCCGCTTTGGCGAGATGTGCCACTTGACCAAAAATAACCAAAAAGTCAAGGCTGTGGAAGAAATGACTAAATTTAACAAGAATGCACTTGCAGTACTGAAATGGAAGTCTTCTTCCGGTCAGTGCAAAATCTTCAACGTTTATTTTTCCTTGATCAGTATATCCCTTCGACAAAAGTTAATAGAAGATATAATATGGTAAGGGTTGCGAGCAAAGTGTCAGAGTGGAATTATTTAATAATGTTATAATAGGTTCACAAAGTAGATAAATTAAAGTTCTTTAATGAAATAGGCTAGATTATTTCGTTCCATTGTTGAACCTTTTCCAAAAAGTTCAGTATAAACTTAATGAGGAAAAGTGTTTACATTTTTTCAGATTGCGGTATTACCCTACAACTAAAGAGGCCAGAGGTGAAATTGAAACATATAATTTATTTTTTAAAAGTAACAGGCGTTTGTTTGTTATTGAATTTAGTTGAAAATGAATCTTTTGGGCAATGCCCAAGCCCAGCAAAAGTAAGGTTAGACTCAACAGATATATCATGTAGTTACACCGCTGATGGCACTGTTAAAGTAACTATAACTGACAGTTCATTGTATAAAGCATCTGGCAAAACTGTTGTTTTTAGGCTCTTTAAAAATGGAAGTGTTATTGCCGCTGATAAATCCCCACTTGGGTATAGTAAGTTTATTTATACATTTCCTTTACTTACAGACGGTTCATATGATGTTACAATTACGTTAAATGGAGTACAAACTTTTCCGGGATGTGGTGCATTCCCCTCTTTTTATGTTCGCAAAAAGCAAGGAAAACCAGATGTAGTTTTAAGAACACCTATTGGCCCAGATGCACTTTCTGGATCTACTACTTGTGGAGATACATTCCTGATATTGAGTGCAGTAGATCCGAACCAACCTGGTTACCCTTCATCAACTGGGGTTTGGTCATTAAAAAAAGGTCCGAATGTTCCTGTTTTTGATCCTAATCCTCCAACAACTACAGTAACTAAAATTGTTGATGGAGATTATGTTTTTAACTACACCGTTACAAGAACAGGTTGTTTTCCAAGAGCAGATACTGTAAGTTTTCAAGTAAGATCTACACCTAAGGCTAAAGTCTCTAATGATACCTCTGTTTGTCAAGTTAATAATTTCAATTTAAAGGCTACATCACCTTCATTAGGGCAAACTGGTACCTGGTCTGTTGTAAGTGGTCCGGCAGGTGCAGTAATAAGTTCTCCAAATTCTTCTAACACAAATGTTTCCGGACTGGTTGCTGGATTATACAAATTTTCCTGGATAATTGATGGCTCTGTTTGTGGTACTGACACTGCCTATTTTAATTTAACCAATAATGCACTTCCTGTAATCACCAGTGCATCATTAAGCCCTAACCCTGTTTGCGCAGGGAAATCGGTCGTTTTTTCATTAAACACAATCAGTGCAACTACTACTTATAAATGGTCCGGGCCTTCTGGATTTACATTTACCCATACAGGGGTGCAGCCATTACCTGTAATTGGCAGTGTTTTAAACTCGGATGCTGGTAATTATAGTGTTACGGCAACTCTTAATGGCTGTACAAGTGCCGCGACAAATGTAGGAACGTTAATTGTAAACCTAAAACCAGCCAAAACAACGATATCGACTTCCGCAAACCCTGTTTGTCAGAACCAAACCCTTATACTGACTGGAAATACAGTATCAGCTGTTACCTGGACTTTGCCAAATAATACAACTTCGGCTGCCAACCCACTTGTAATAAATAATATTCAGGCTATAAATGTGGGTAAATACAAAATAACCGTTAGTAGTGGCCTCTGTAACAGTAACGCAGATTCTGTAACCATTGCAGTTACAAATGTCACCACGCCTACTATTTCTCAAAGTGGTTCAGGCACTTATTGTTCAGGAACATCCTTTACTTTGACTGCCAGTCCAAGTATTTTAGGTGCAACCTACACCTGGACAACTCCATCAGGTGGTACCTTGACAGGAATCTCTCAAACCATTGTGAATTCAGCTTTAACCGATGCCGGAACTTACAATGTGACCATTAAAGTTAATGGTTGTACCGGCCCTGCGGCCAGCAGTGTGGTTAATATTAATCCTGCTCCAGCTCAACCTGATAATATTACAGGTGTTTCTCCAGTTTGTCAGGGAACATCAAATGTAGATTATTCTGTAACCACCCCTGTTGGAGGTGTAACTTATAACTGGACTTATACAGTTGGTTCAGGTGTAACGATAATTGGTTCTGGCAGCGCAGTTAAATTAAATTTCTCCAATACTGCTTCCCCTAACGGAACATTAAATGTAAGCGCCAGTTCAGGAACCTGCGTCAGTCCATTACAAACTAAAGCAATAACGGTTACTCCAATTCCATCTACTCCTGGGTTAATCAAACAAAGTAAGCCTTCAGTTTGTCAAGGAGACAATGGAGTTGTTTACACTGTACCTTCTGTAGCAGGAGTAACATATAATTGGACATATTCCGGAACAGGAGCAACCTTTGCGGGAACAACCAATAGCATTTCGGTTAATTTTTCAGCAACCGCGACTTCTGGTGTTATGAGTCTAACGGCTTCCAGCGGCACTTGTACAAGTGGTCCAAGCAATTTGAACGTAACTTTAAATGCAATACCCGCTACACCAACAGTTCCTGCCAATATCCCAGTTTGTGTTGGTAGTCCATTAAATATTCCATCAAATCCACTTATTGCTGGCGTTTACTCCTGGAATGGACCTAATGGTTTTAGTGCGGCCACTCAAAACGCCAATATCCCTTCTGTAACCTTAGCTGCAAATGGCCCATATAATATATTTGTCACCAATAATGGTTGCAAAAGTGCTACTGCAACTACCAATGTTGCGGTAAGTAATGTACCTGCTGCCCCAGTAAATTTTGCACCAGCCTCAGTTTGCGAGGCAGCCGGCAATGTTGTTTTTAGTGTAACCAATAATCCAACAGTTACTTATTCCTGGAGCCTAGTTGGTGCGCCAGCTGGTGTTTCGACCATTGGGGCTACAAACCAAAATTCTGTTACGGCAAATATTGCAGCAGGTGCAGGAAATTTCAGCTTTCGGATTATAACTATTGCAAACTCTTGTAGCACCACAGTAGTGAAGGCTGTTACAGTGAACACATTACCTGCGACACCATTACCATCCGCCAATGTAAATCCTGTTTGTTTAGGATTGCCTGTAACTATTAGTGCCGGTTTAGTCGCTTCAGGTTATTCATGGACTTTACCTGATGGATCTACCAGTAATTCACAAAATATAGCCATAGCAAGTTCTAAACTTACTAATGATGGTATCTATTCTCTTATCCTAACGAATGCATCTGGTTGCAAGAGTGCCGCAGGAACAGTTAAACTTACAG
>JACMRH010000519.1 GCA_014376535.1 Cytophagales bacterium
GGATAATTAAAAACGAAAATTTAAAATGGCACATCCCAAGCATAGAACCTCTAAAGCAAAAAGAGATAAAAGAAGGAGCCATCACAAAATAGCTGATAAAGCTATTGCGATATGTCCAACAACAGGTATGCCACATCTTTATCACAGAGCACACTGGCACGAAGGCAAACTTTACTACAAAGGCAAAGTAGTAATTGACAAAACGCCTACAGTTTAACCTGGTCAATTCATGAGAATTGCAGTAGATGCGATGGGAGGGGACAATGCTCCCGACCTCGTTATTGAAGGTGCTATTTTAGCTAGTAAAGAATTAGCCTCAGATACTAAACTTATTCTTATTGGTGATGAAATTATTATCACATCAATATTGAATAGAAATGGAGGCAAACCTTCTAATATTGAAGTTGTACATGCTTCAGAAGTAGTTGGTATGGATGAACATCCAACCAAGGCTATTTCACAAAAAAAGGATTCAAGCATTATAGTAGGTTATCAGCTACTTGCTTCTAAGCAAGCAGATTTATTCTGCAGTGCCGGGAATACCGGCGCAATGCTTGTTGGTGCCATGTTTACTATTAAACCTATAGAGGGCGTGTTGCGTCCGGGAATTGCCGGATTTATTCCTCAGGTTTCAGGTAGATATGGTATTTTGATGGATGTAGGAGCAAATACGGACTGTAAACCAGAAGCTCTTGTTCAGTTTGCTGAAATGGCAAGTATTTTTGCTACGGACCTGTATCAAATAGAAAAACCGAGAGTTGGTTTGATCAATGTAGGAGAAGAAGAGCAAAAAGGTTCATTGTTAACCCAGGCTACCTATCAATTACTAAAAGTTAACCCTAATATAAATTTTGTCGGAAATCTTGAAGGAAGGGATATATACAATGATAAAGTTGATGTAATGGTTTGTGATGGTTTTGTAGGAAATGTTATCCTAAAAGCGTCAGAAGGCCTTTATCCTTTGTTAAAACAAAGAAATTTTACCGATTCCTTTATTGATATGTTCCATTGGGAAACAGTTGGAGGAAGTCCTATTTTAGGTGTTAATGGAGATGTTGTAATTGGGCATGGTTCATCTGGCCTGATGGCTATTAAAAATATGATTTTGCTTTCCCAAAGCCTTGCAAAATCTGAAATATCCAAAAAAATCAAAAACGCTTACAGTAAAGTAAGTTCTTAGCTAAGCTAATGTTAAAAAAAACCCGAGCTGCCATTACAGGAGTTGGAGGCCATGTCCCTGACTATATTCTCACAAATAAAGAACTTGAGAAAATGGTTGACACTAATGACGAGTGGATTACATCTCGCACAGGTGTTAAAGAAAGACATATTTTAAAAGGTGAAGGACAGGGAACATCTCACATGGGTGAAAAAGCTGTTAGAGATCTTTTGAGAAAAACTAATACTGACCCATTGGAAGTAGACATGATTTTATGTGCTACTGCTACACCTGATTATATTTTTCCTGCAACTGCCAACCTTATTTGCGATATGGTGGGTGCTAAAAATGCTTTTAGTTTCGATTTGCAAGCTGCTTGCTCTGGATTTCTTTACGGTTTAGTAACAGCTCAACAATTTATTGAAACTGGGAAATACAAAAAAGTTATAGTTGTCGGAGCCGATAAGATGTCTTCTATAATTGATTATACAGATCGCAAAACATGTATTATTTTTGGTGACGGCGCTGCAGCGGTAATGCTTGAACCAGATGATTCAGGCAATGGTATTCAGGACAGTATATTAAGAACAGATGGCTCTGGTCTTCCATATCTTCATTTAAAAGCTGGTGGAAGCAGAAGACCTGCTTCGTTAGAAACTATACAAAACAGAGAACATTACGTTTTTCAGGAAGGTGCAACAGTATTTAAATTTGCTGTTACCAATATGGCAGGTGTTGCTGCAGAAATAATGGAAAGAAATAATCTTACTTCTGACGATGTGGCATATCTAGTTCCTCACCAGGCGAATAAAAGAATTATCGATGCTACTGCCGAAAGAATGGGAGTTGGTGGCGATAAGGTTTTGGTAAATATAGAAAAATACGGAAATACAACCGCTGCCACTATTCCACTTGTATTGTGGGATTTTGAAAAAAACTTTAAAAAAGGCGATAATATAATTTTAGCTGCATTTGGCGGAGGATTCACTTGGGGTTCCTGTTATTTAAAATGGGCTTATAATTCTTAAAGAAATGGCTTCTACAGCAGATTTTAAAACCGGATTGTGCTTGAACTTTAAAAATGACCTTTTTACTATAGTTGACTTCCAACACGTAAAACCAGGCAAAGGACCAGCGTTTGTAAGAAGCAAACTGAAAAGTTTAACTACTGGAAGAGTTATTGAAAACACCTTTACTGCTGGGGAGAAAGTAGATACTGCCAGGATAGAAACCCGTCCCCACCAATACTTGTTCAAAGAAGAAAGCGGCTATACTTTTATGGATAGCGAAAATTTTGAACAAGTCACTATTCCTTCAAAACTAGTATCTGGTTTTGAGTTTATGAAAGAAGGCCAGGAAGTCACAATTCTTTTTCATGCTGAAACAGAAAAGGCCTTGTCATGTGAATTGCCACCTTTTGTTCCATTGCAGGTAACATATACCGAACCTGCTGTCAAAGGAAATACTTCTTCTAATGCTATGAAATCAGCAACTCTTGAAACTGGTGCTGTAATAAATGTTCCCATGTTTATTGAACAGGATGAGTGGATTAGGGTTGATACCAGAGATGGTACTTATTATGAGAGAGTAAAATAAAAGTGGTTTTCTCATTTTTTTCTAATAAACTTGAAGATTCTATAAGAAGCAAATAAAATTTGATTGACTTTAATGGCGTAGCCTGACAATATTATGAAACCAAAGGAAATTCAAGACCTTCTTGACTTTATTGCAAAATCTGGATTAGCAGAAGTCAGTATTGAAACAGAACAGTGTAAAATAGCAGTTAAAAGAGATTCTACCCAAGGTCAAGCATTTCCGCAAGTGCATATGACACACCAGGTTCAAAATTCTGCAACAGCTCATACTCATTCATTGCCGGTACATCTGCCTACAAATGTAAAGGAAGATGAGGCCGTTTCTGTTTCCTCCGAAAGTTCTTATCTTACCATAAAATCTCCAATGATCGGAACATTTTACCGATCATCAAGCCCAGATTCTGATAATTTTGCTAACATTGGAGATACAATAAGTAAAGGGCAAACAGTTTGTATCATAGAAGCAATGAAACTGTTTAATGAAATAGAAACTGAAATAACAGGAAGAATTGTAAAGATCCTGGTTGAGAATGCTACCCCTGTTGAATATGACCAACCACTATTCCTGGTTGATCCATCTTAGGGCAAATTTTTAAAAAATTTATTCATTATTTAATCAATCACTAAGCTCGTGTTTAAGAAAGTATTGATTGCAAACAGGGGAGAAATTGCTTTAAGAGTAATAAGAGCCTGTAAAGAAATGGGAATCAAAACTGTAGCGGTATATTCTACAGCTGACAAGGCAAGTTTGCATGTTAAATTTGCAGATGAAGCAGTTTGTATAGGCCCCCCTTTAAGTTCTTTATCTTATCTAAGTATACCGAATATAATTGCTGCAGCCGAAATAACAAACGCTGACGCAATACATCCAGGATATGGTTTTCTTTCTGAAAACGCTGAATTTTCAAAAATTTGTCAGGATTATAAAATTAAGTTTATTGGTCCTACTCCAGAAATGATTAATGCTATGGGTGATAAAGCCACCGCTAAAGCATACATGAAAAAAGCTGGAGTGCCAACAGTACCAGGATCTGTTGGATTGGTAGAAAATATAAAGGAAGGAAAAAAAATTGCAAAAGATATAGGGTATCCGGTTATTCTCAAAGCTACTGCTGGTGGTGGTGGTAAAGGAATGAGAATTATTAATGAAGATGCAGAGTTTGAAAAGGCATGGAATGATGCAAAGCAAGAAGCAAGTGCTTCATTTTCAAACGACGGTGTTTATCTTGAAAAATTTGTTGTTGAGCCTCGACATATTGAAATTCAAATTTTTGGTGATAAACATGGAAATGTTGTGCATCTTTCAGAAAGAGATTGTAGTATTCAAAGACGACATCAGAAATTAGTAGAGGAAGCACCTTCCCCAATTATGACTGATAAACTTCGAAAAGAAATGGGTGAAGCCGCTATTAAAGGGGCTAAGGCCATCAAATATGAAGGTGCCGGTACAATAGAATTCCTTGTTGATAAATTTGGAAAGTTCTATTTTATGGAAATGAATACCAGAATACAGGTTGAACACCCTGTTACAGAGGATGTTACTGATACTGATCTGGTCAAACAGCAAATTCGTGTCGCTGCAGGCGAAAAACTTTCATTTGGGAATTTAATTCCAAAACGTTGTTCGATGGAGGTTAGAATAAATGCTGAAGATCCAGGAAATGGCTTCAGGCCTTCAGCTGGCAAAATCACTCAACTTCATTTTCCTGGAGGAAAAGGTGTACGGGTAGATTCACATATTTATGATGGATATACAATTCCTCCAAACTATGATTCTATGGTAGCAAAACTTATTGTGACAGGGGAATCAAGGGAGGAAGTTTTAAACCGAATGAAGAGAGCTTTACAGGAATTTGTTATTGAAGGTATAAAAACTACCATCCCATTTCATTTAAAATTGATGGATGATGCGGGTTTTAGATCAGGAAACTTTACAACAAAATATCTTGAGTCATTCGACTTTACAAGCTTGAAAGCTTGATGGTATGAATTGAAATTGTTTTAGTTAATTGCATTTGATCAAGATATATCCACGTGGATAAAATAAAATTAGAAATATTAGGATTATCATCCAGCCAGTCTCAGACAGGATCATTCGCATTAGTTCTAGGTGAAGAAGGTGGAAACCGACGTTTGCCAATCATTATTGGAATGTTTGAAGCTCAAGCCATTGCCATAGAAATTGAGAAGATCATCCCTAACAGGCCGATGACTCACGATTTGTTTAAGTCATTTTCAGCTAATTTCAATTTTTATGTTGAGGAGGTTTTAATATCTGATTTGAAAGAAGGAGTTTTTTATGCTAAAATTCACTGCTCTGATGGTAGAACTCATGTTGAAATTGATGCGAGGCCATCTGATGCTATTGCAATTGGATTAAGATTTAATGTTCCCATTTTTACTGTAGAATCAATTATGTCAGAGGCTGGTATATTATTGTCTGATATATCTCCAGAAGAAACTACATCTGAATTACCTGCTGAAAAAAAGAGTCGCAAACCTACAAAGCAAGCAAAGTCTCCTGTAGAAAAACCCGATAATGTTAAAAACCTAAGCAGTGAACAACTTAAAACTATGTTAGAAGATGCTTTAAGAAATGAGGACTATGAGAACGCTGCTAAAATCCGGGATGAATTGAATAAAAGGAATTAAAATAACAGAATTTATATAAACAAGAAAGCCTCCAAAAAATGGAGGCTTTCTTGTTTAAAATTGAATCCGGTTATTCAACAATAAATGTTGAATTATCCTTATTTAAATATGAAGTTTGTAAGGTTTCTGGACCAAGGATAAAATCCAGCAGATCCTGATTCAATCGATCTTTGTGTGTGTAAAACAAACCGTGTGGAGCACCTTCATAAACTAAGTACTGGCAATTAGGAATTAATTTAGAAGTTCTGGCACTGCTAGCATCGATTGGAACAATTTTATCTGCATCACCATGAATGATTAATGTTTCCACATTTATAGCTGGCAAATCCTTTCTAAAATCTGTATTTGCAAACGCCATTGCTGCTTGTTTTGTAGCATTAGGTGATGCAACGGCCGCAAGATTTGTAAAATATTGCAAATAAGAATTACTAACTGGATGGTTGATTAAGTTTACTCCAAAAAACTGTTTTCCAAAGTTTTCAAGGAAGCCTATTCTATCTTCATTAATAGCTTCCAGCATTTTTTGGAATACTTCAGAATCAACTCCTTCTGGATTATCTTCTGTTTTAAGCATAAAAGGAAGAACGGTACTTATTAAGACAACTTTGGACACTCTTGATGATCCGAAACGACTTAAATACCTTGCAACTTCACCCCCACCCATTGAAAAACCTATTAAAACAGCATCTTGTAGATCCAATTGTGTCATTAATGCATCAAGATCTTCAGCGAACGCATCATAGTTGTAGAGTCCCCAAGGCTTGCTTGATTTGCCAAAACCTCTACGATCGTATTTTACCACACGTAAACCATTGTTTACCAAATCTTCAATTTGATATTCCCACATTTCTTTGCTTGAAGGCCATCCGTGTATTAATACAACAGGACGTCCTTTACCATAAGATTTAAAAGACAATTTAATTTCTTCTCCTGTAGAGAGATCATTACTTTGGATAAATTCCATGTTAATATATTAGGTATAAGTTTTAGAAGACTTATTACTGACAGAAAAATCATGCCGTTTAAATGTATTAACCTGGGTTGCTAATTGTTTTAAACAATTAGATTTTAGAATCTTGAATGTTTTGTAATGAAATGTTTTTTAACAAAAAAGAAAAGACTAATATGAGGCCTTCTCTTGTTAAAGAAAAATGATAAGTTAAAATTTAATCCTACTCTTCCTTTTTGAAAAACTTATATGTTAAACCAGTAGTGAATAATGCTCCTCCTAAACCCAAATCTACATTAGCACCCAGGTTTTCGTTAAAAAATATTCTCATACCAAAACCAGCTCTCAAACCGATTGGAATAAAATTTTCAGATCCACCATTGCTGTAACT
Organism: Cytophagales bacterium; assembly: GCA_014376535.1. Taxonomy (GTDB): domain Bacteria; phylum Bacteroidota; class Bacteroidia; order Cytophagales; family UBA9547; genus UBA9547. Next base: position 6,747 of record JACMRH010000519.1, read on the forward strand.
CCCATTATTATAAGAAGAGTATGAATTAGTAGATGAATAGGTATGGGTGTAGTTAACATATCCAAAGCCTACGTGAACGTAAGGATCTACTTTTGAACTACTACCCAAATGAACAATAAACCTTCCTAAAGCGGTTATCCTCGCTAAGGATTCATTTACATCATATTTATTTTGAATAGTTGTTCCGGGAGCATAACCATCGTTATAGTAATATTGACCAAGATATAAATTTTCAGTTCTGGTTCCACTTAGGGCAGTTTTAACATACCAAAGGTCTAAACCAAAACCAATCCGCCTTGCTATAAGGTATTCAATTCTACCTCCTATAAAACCTGTGGACTTAATATTAAACTTATTTGACCCATTTGAAGGATAATTATTCCTAAACTCATATTTGTAAAACCAATCAGGAAATCCATAATATACATCAACGAAAACATCCCCAGCTTTAGTTTGGCTAAAAGTATTATTGGCAGATAAGAGGAATAAGGTTGCGGATAATAATATGAGTTTTTTCACGTAATGTAGTTTATGTGCAATATTATAAAGAAGTATGATTAAGGTGTAATTATAATTCAATGAAATATAATCTAGGATCAATTATTATCCATTTAATTTTTGTGATACCTATCAAACAGATCTAAAGCAATATTCATTTTACCATCTTTCTCCCGTGCCCTTAAACGGAGATTTCCGTGTTGAATGTCTTTAATTTTAACATATTCGCTGTTTTGGTCTTTGAGGTTAGATAATGGTATTTGAATACTTAAATCTGTTTTGTGCTTAAAACTAAAGATGCCTTCCAGATAAAGACTTAATACAGTGGAACTCACAACCATTTTTTCAATATAAAGCTCCTCTCCTTCCAGAACAAAAATGTTATTAATTTCGTCAAAATGTATATGCATCATGTCCCGGTTCTTGAATACCAAATCACCTACTTTTTTTAAAGGTTCAAAGTTTTTTAACTGCCCTTGTGTTAATAACATACTCATTTTACCTTTAATTGTTCTCTGAATTGGCTCAAAGGATCTATTCGTTTGACAGTTAATATTCACCTTTGCATCAATTAATCCAGCCAGGTTTTCATTAGTGAGTGAATTTTGTCCAAAATTGTTAAAACCATAAAAAAGTTTTGATGCATCAATATTTTTCAAATTGGCTTCTATTTTTACTTTACCTGAGTCGTTATCCTGAAAAATATAGGCCCCATTCATGGTAATTATTCCTTTTGTAGGCATAGATAATTTCCAATTATTAAGAGATATGGCATCATTGGATATTCCAACATTGCCTTTAATTTCGTTTGTTATCAGCTTTTTATACTCGAATTGCTTTAGATAAACATCAAAATCCATTTCCATTTTACTCATTATTTTATGCAGATGCCCCATAAAAGGCTTTGATGCATTCTTTTTAGAGTCTAATTTTTTATGTTCACTTTTAACAAGAAGTTTATTTAAATTAAAATAGGGAGAGGTTATATTCAGCTTTGCCTTTATATTATTTTCAGGAAAAAGAAGGTATGATACCATGTTATTTAATTCTCCTCCAATGTGAACCTGATTATCATTGATCTTACAGGATAAATCTTTAACATTGACATTAGTATTGAGGAAATTTAAATCCCCATTAATATCTGAAAGGACAAGCTGTTTTTTTACAATGTCCATTTTCCCGTCATTAATTTTTAATCCAGCATTTATATATCCTTTCATCATAATAGGATCAGGAATGTTTTTTAAGGATATTGGGCCTTTTTGGGCAAGATTAAATGAAAAGGTACCATTAGAAAACTTATACACAGCGGTATCTAAATAGTGGTGAAAAGCCTTTAAAGGCCCGCTAACAACTGCATTGATATTTGTTTCTGGCACATTAAGGTTCTGAAGATTCCCGACCACTTTAAAATTTATTTCTTTATAATAAAAATCTGATGAGTTGATATTCAGAATGGAATTTTCATCACTTGAGAGTTGTAAAGTATCAATGTGATTATTAAATTCTCCGTTTAGTTTTACATTATCAAGAAAATAATCAATTAACCTTACCCTACTATTGTCAATCTGAAAATTAACTTTTGCAAAAGGTTGTACTCCTGGCTTTGTATCCAGAACCAAATGAACCTGAGCATTTAGGCCCTGGTCGACATGAAACTGATTGAGCACCTTTTGTAAATGTGTGTTTAATAAAGAGATTGCTTTACTGTAATCAGTGTTTGAAGTATTGATGTCAAGGTAAATAAGAGGCAATTTTTGGTTCAATCTGGATTTACCTGATACTTCGTAAAGCTGGCCCTGAGTACTTATAGTTGAAGGCAACAAAGTCAACAAGCTATCAGCTTGATTGTAGGTAAGGTTTAAGCTTAATTGTAACTCTTTGTTTTGAAGGAATGGTCCTTTTAGATTATTGAACAATAGGCCTTCAGAAAAAATCTGACCGTTTATATGGCAGGTCATTTCTTTATCAGATTTCTTTACGCTTATAAGTATATCATTACAAGCAAGTTGAATGCGCTTTTTTTTCTTATCATCTAAGTATACTAATGATACTTTTTTGAATATTATCTTTTTTAGGTTAAAATCCATCAGTGAAGATTTCACACTTCTTGTTGTGTCCGATTTTAATGTTTTCCGTGAGAACACTGATAAGTTTGAATACCCTAAAGAATCTTTAAAAATGTTAAAGTTGGCATTTTGGAGAATTATACTTTTTACATCAAGTTCTTTCTTCAACAATTTCAAAAGATGTATTTGCAAATAAACCTTTTCAGCTTTGATTACTTCATTGTTATAAACTGAGTCTTTTATTGTAAGTCCGATTAAAGTGACAGATACAGAAGGAAATTCCCGGAATATGGTGAAACTTATATTATCTAAATGGGCGCTTCCAGCTATTCCATTATCAATTTCTGTATTGAAATAAGCAAGGATGTCTTTCTTATAAACACTTGCAACAGAGTATGATATAATGAGGAGACTTATTAGAAATAAGAAAATCCAGGAAAAAAGTTTAAAAATAAAAATAGTAGATCTTTTCATTGGTATTGAGTGTTAAAAAATAAAGCCATGAAAAAAACCGGCATTATATATTAAAAGAGACGTCAAGGCATTTCAAATTATTACAGAATTTAATTTCAAAAAATCATGATAAAACATTATTTTCAAAATTTAATTTTGTTTACAAACAATTTACGTATATTTGTGCATGTTCAATCCCGAACACATATCGACACCTCTCAGGCTTTTACAAAGCCTAATTCCTGCATCGGATTCCTGTTGTTGTTGCTGCTAATTTCCTATCCAGCTTCATTTTCATTTCTTTAATTTAAACTTCTTCGCTATGAACAAGTCCGGAATCAAATTAACAAGTTTCAAAAATTTCCTAAATAAATATTTTATTTATCACTCAGATGGTATTGTTTTAAACACATATATCGATGTATTATCAGATTTCTCTGACCCTAGAGTCTCTTTCCTTGAATTGAATATTGAAAATGGCAACAATCGAAAAGATTGGCTTCACTACAGCTATTATCCTTATTTAGGAACCAGTTTAAATTTAAAAATTAAGGAAGAAAATACAACGTTTGGTTATTTGTATAATAACTAAACTATTTGGCTACGTGTCCGAGTGGTCAGGTACGGGTCTGCAAAACCTTTTACAGCGGTTCGAATCCGCTCGTAGCCTCCTTTTTAATTAAAGATTAACAATTATTAATTAAAGTTTCACTGTAGAAATTGAACTATAAAATTTTCTCTAATCTTACTTATTATGTCTTATAACTAAGATATTAAACTAAACAATTTGTTTATTAAAACAGAAGATAAATTCAGTTCCCATGTTTTTTTGACTGTTTACTTTAATCGAAACATTGTATTTATCTAAAAGCTTTTTCACAATATAAAGGCCCATTCCCGTTCCTTCAATATCCTGGTTATCCATTCTTTCAAATAGGTTGAATAACTTCCCTTTTTCTTCATCATTCATTCCCCGACCATTGTCTGCAACTGATAAATATTTTATTCCATCAAGAGTTGTAAAGTTTAATTTCAAATAAGGATCCCTATCAGGGTGTTTGTATTTTATCGCATTGGTAATGAGATTATAAAGCAAACTTTTAAAAGCCACTCTATTAAATGTAAAATCTTCTACTTCAGAAAAGTTATTAACTATTACTGAATTGGATTTATTTATCAAAGAAGCTATACTGGTTTCAATTTCTTCTAATACTGGTTTTACTTTAAAAGTTTCGAAAGAAGTGCCTTCATTTTCCTTTCTGATAATATCTATCAGTTCGTTTATGGTGTTTTTTAACTGCACTATTGCACCTCCCTGCATCTTTAGTATTTCTAAAACATCTTCTGGAATAGGACTTTCCAGCTCGTCTTCTAGTGCACTAATTAAGGCTTCCAGGTTTGCAACTGGCAGTTTAAGGTCGTGGGAAGCGGTATAAACAAATTGATCAAGGTTGTTATTTAGAGATATTAGCTTTTGGTTATAAATCTGTAATTCAGCCTCAATAGTTTTTCTTTTCTCTATTTCGGAATTGAGGTCAGTATTTTTCTTGTTCAGGTCCGATGTTCTTTGTTGTACGATCAATTCCAGGTTATTGTATGCCTCTTCCAGTTTCCTTTGTTGAATATAGATATCTATAAAAGAATATACTTTAGAACGGGTAATTACAGGATCTAATGGCTTGAACAGGTAATCAACCGCTCCCTTGCTGTAACCTTCTGAAACATATTTAGTTTCATGGTTCATTGCGGTGACGAAAATGATCGGGATATTTTGGGAAGTCTTCGATTTTTTTAAATAAGAAGCGACCTCATAACCATCCATTTCTGGCATTTGCACATCTAAAAGTATTAAGGCTATGTCGCCTTTGTATGCTATTTTTAGTGCTTCATTGCCCGAAGTTGCGCGAAGAAAATTAACTGATCTTTCTTCCATGTTTAGCAAATTTTCCAGTGCATATATATTTTCTTCCTTATCATCCACTATCAGGACGTTCACAGAAATATTTTTTTGATTTGAATTCATTTAACTAAACCGTTGACATTAATAATGACTGTATTTCATTAAGTTTCAATACGTAATCTACCTTTACTTTTTCAATGGCAGACATGGGCATTGTTTTACTAATCGCTTCCATGGGATCCTGGACTATAGTAAGACCACCCATTTCAGATATTGTTTTTAATCCCTGGCTTCCATCCGAATTTGCACCTGTCAATAATATCCCGATAAGTTTTTTTCTAAATACCAATGCAGCACTTTCAAAAACAATATCAATTGATGGCCTGGAAAATAAAACATTTTCCGACACATCTAAAGAAAACGTTTTATCCTTTTCTATAAAGACATGATAATTTGCAGGTACAAGATATATTGTTCCTGGATGTATTCTCTCTTTGTCGGTAATTTCTTTAATAGAAAGGCGTGTATTTTTCTTTATAACAGAACACAAGCTACTCTCAACATTTTTTTGACGGTGCATTACTACAATTATTGGCAAAGGGAACAAAACAGGCAAATCCTTAATTATTTTAATTACTGCCTCCATTCCTCCCCAGGACCCACCAATAACAATTGCTTCGTAGACCCCTTTACTAATTTCCTTTAACTTTTCCATTCAAGAAATCCTTCTGTATATCTTTTCCTTACTGTCTATTACCTCAAAATTCTTCCTGTACTTTGAGGTACTTAAAGATTCTTTATTACCTAAAACAAGGTATCCAAAAACAGGGAGACATTCAAGGAACTTCCCAATGACCCTTTCTTGCAATTCTTTTTGAAAGTAGATTAATACATTTCTGCACACTATAAGATGAAACTCATTAAAGGATGCATCACTAACCAGATTATGAGTAGAATATGTTACGTTGGCCTTCAATTGTTCATTCATTATTGCATTGTTATATCTAGCAAAATAGTAATCTGACAATGAAGTATGCCCACCTGCATGGATATAATTTTTAGAGTAATCTTTCATATAAGCCAATGGAAAAATTCCTTCTAATGCCTCATTAATTACTTTTTGATTGATATCAGTAGCATAAATCCTTGTTTTTTTTAATATCCCCTCTTCCTTAAATAATATAGCAAGAGAATATACTTCCTCACCAGTGGAACAACCTGCATCCCAAATCCTAATATGAGGATACGTATCCAATTGAGGTACAACTTTTGCACGCAACTCTTTAAAAAAACCAGGGTCACGGAACATTTCTGTGACATTTACTGTAATTTCTAAAAGAAAATTATTGAAATGTAGTTGGTCCAAACTCAAATAATCTTTTAATTCCTGGACATTAGAAATTTTCATATTTCCCATGTATCTCCTTATCCGTCTTTGGAATGAGGCTATCGAGTAGGAAGTAAAATCGAATCCATATCTCTCTTTTATTAACAAAAGCAGATCAGTATATACATCATCGCTAAATTCTAGGATTGCGGACATGTTAGTTTTAATTCTGGTAAAGCCAAACTCTCATTAAAGAAATAAGCTTTGGAATATCTATTGGTTTTGATGCATAATCTGAAACACCTGCTGCCAGGCATTTTTCTTTATCACCAGGCATTGCTTTTGCAGTTACAGCAATTATTGGAAGATTTTTAAATCTTTCATCTGTTCTCAAAACTTTAGTTGCTTCGATACCATCCATTTCAGGCATCATAATATCCATTAATACAATTTGTATATCTGGGTTTTTATTAAGCTCATCTATAGCCTGTTTTCCATCATAGGCCACAAAAACTTCCATTCCCTGATCTTCCAAGACATTGGTCAAAGAATAAATATTTCTCATGTCATCATCAGCAATAAGAACCTTTTTGTATTTTAAAGTGGCTTCAGATTTATTGAGATTCTTCAGAAAGTATTCTGCTTTATTCAGGGATTTATCTATGCTAAATAGAAACAACTTGACTTCTTCCAATAATCTGGTGTATGAATAAGCCGTTTTTATTATAATGGTATTAGCATACTTTTTATAGGCTGCTTCTTCCTTTTCACTTAGGTCTTTACCAGAATATATGATGACTGGTATATTTTTAATGTTTTCAGTTTTTCTTATATTTTCCAGAACTTGGTAACCTGTCATATCTGGAAGGTTAATATCAAGAATTACACAGTCGAAATCTTTGTCCAAAAGCATTTTCAGTGCTTCATCTCCAGAAAATGCACTTTCGGAAACAAGTTTCTGGGTAAACAGAAGTTCTTTTACTGCGTTATTTTCAATTGTATTGTCCTCTACTATTAAAACAGTTTTAGTGGGGGTTAAATCTTCATTTCTGTTAATATTACCTAAAGTTTGGTCTAACATCTGCAGGGTCAGTGGTTTTGGAATAAAGGTAGCCTGCCCTAATTCATTGGATCCTTCCTTTTCAAATGCTGACATCAAATGAACCGGAACCTTTTTCAAAGCCAAATCATTTTTAAATTTCCTGAGAACTTCCCATCCTGTTGTATCAGGAAGCTGGATATCGAGTAAAATAGCATCCGGAATACAGTTTTGGGCAAGTTCAAAACCAGTTTTTCCATTGTTTGCCGTGAATACTTCATAACCCTTTTTCTCTGCGTAATCTACCAGGATATTGCAAAAGTAGAAATCGTCTTCAATAATCAGTATCCGTGTTTTTCCACCTTTTATTTTCTCCTCCTTTAATTCATAAACAGGTTCCGGTTTTATTATTTGTTTTACAGTTTTAACTGGCTCAATCCTCTCCTCATTTTCAATAGGTTGAGGTTTATCAAGGAAATATGGTAAGTAAAGTGTAAATGAACTTCCAATTCCTAACTGACTTTCAAACTGGATCTCGCCTCCCAATAATGCTGCAAGATCACGGCTAATTGTTAATCCAAGGCCAGATCCACCAAACTTTCTTGTAGTAGAAAGATCAGCTTGCTGAAATGCTTCAAAAACTATATGCTTTTTGTCATCGGCAATTCCAATCCCGGCATCTTTAACAGTAAAAGCAATTGTTTCATTGTGTTTCAATTTAGGATTAGTAAACTTTACCTCATTGCTGGCTTTGTGAATTTCATATTCAATAGATTTCTCTTTCGCAGTAAATTTAAAAGCATTTGACAAGAGGTTTTTTAGAATTTGTTCTACCCGAAATCTGTCTGTATGAATAGTTTCCGGTAAAGAAGGGTCTAGAATTGTTTGGAAATCAATCTGCTTTTCAACGGCCAGATCTTTAAACTGATTCTCCAGGTTAAATTCAGCAATTTTATAATCGCTAAGTTCAAGATTCACTTTTCCAGATTCAATGCGGGCAAGGTCAAGGATTTCATTGATCAGTTTCAGTAAGTCATTTCCAGATTTTTCAATAACACCAGCATGCTGAGACTCTTTTTCTGAAAGTGTATTGTTCCTGTTGTCTTTTAAAATTTTGGCCAGAATCAGAATACTATTTAAAGGAGTCCTTAATTCATGAGACATATTGGCAAGAAAATCTGATTTGTATTTACTTACCGTTTCAAATTGTTCCATTTTTAGCTGAATGGCATCCTTAGCATTTACCAGTTCCTGGTTTTTGTATCTTAATCTTTCATATTGTTCTTCTAATTCATTGGTTTTCTCTTCCAATTCAGCATTTTTTTCCTGCAATTCCTCCTCACTTGTCCTTAATTCTTCTTCTGAGGCTTGCAAAAGATCTCTTTGAAAGCGTATTTCTTCATTTATCTGCCTTAACTCCTCTTGCTGGGCTTCAAGTTCTTCCGCTTGATTTTGAGTTTGTAAAAGAAAATCTTCAGTCTTCATTTCTGACTTTATAGCGAATAAAAATGTAGAAACTGTAAGGTTGATACTATTTAAAAACTCTAAATCCTTCTGGTCAAAATCGTCTTTGTGAATCAGTTCAACAACAGCTATAGTTTTATCGTGATGAAAGAATGGAAGGATGAGAATACTTGAGGGCTCTATGTTTAGAAAAGTCGATTTTATTGTCAGACTGCTTTCAGGTATGTCTTTTACCAATGTAGGTTTCTTGTCCAGTACAGCCTGGCCTAGTAAGCCCTCTCCTTCTTTAAAATTCAAACGAGTATTTGAGCTCAGATCAAAAGCAAATTGATTTTCCAGATTAAAAACCTCCTTATCGTCCAGAATAAATAAAATTCCTGAATAGCTTTTAGTAAAATCACATAAAAACCTTAGCAACTTATCCCCAAAGCTTTTCAATTCTCGTTCTGGCCTCAACAAATCATTTAATTCTGTAGACTTCGAAAGCAGATAATTATTTTTGTTTAATTCAATTTGATTTAATAATATCTGCTCATTGTTTTGCTCCAATTCAGAATTAAGCCTTAGAAGTTCTTTTGCGCTAAGTTCTCGTGCTTCAATATCTTTTGAAATTACATAAAACGATAACAGTGAAACCATTACAGCAATAAACGAGGTAATCCCAATTATGTAAGGTGTTATAGTGGCGAACCGATCTGTACCGCTTGTCCGGATTACCAACAATCTATCTTCTTCATTTTTCAATTCGGCAATAATTGCCCGGCATTTAAACATGATATCCCTGCCTTGAAGAATATCATTTTTAGACACTTTATGTTGAGACTTATATACTCTTAATACAGAATCAAGCTTGGCAAACCTTAAGTCTATATTTAATTTTAATCTCTCAATGCTTTTCTGTTGGCGGTTATTATCCGTAGTTAGAATCCTGACTGTTTCCAAAGATTCCATTGATCTTTCATAACTACCGTTGTAAAGATTTAGGAAATCTTCTTCACCGGAAAGCAAATATCCCCGCTGAGAAGTTTCACCATCTTTAATTGTGGACAATACATTTTCTAAACTTTTTAATACAACATTGGTATGGTCTACCTGTTTCGATAGCCTTATTAATTCTTTAATGCTGAAAAAAGATAATAAAGAACTTATGATTAAGATGAATAGTGAAAACCCTAAACCAATCTGAATTTTTTTACTGAGGTTTATTTTTGAAAAATTAAAATTTGTCATCAATTATCTATTTCGTTGGGGTTTTGTATTAGAATTAAATAAATTTTAAAATAAAGCAATTATCAAAATTTTATTATTCCATTTGTTTCAGACTGACAGCTAACAACTTACCTTTATTTTGTATTAATCTGACTTTCAAATAGTTATTTAGAAATTTAAATAAGTATTGTCTAAAAAAACTTTGCCATAGTGCAAAAATTAAATTGATTCAATTTTCTGTAAAACACCCTAAATTAATATTATTTAAAAGATTTAAAAAGTCAGATTATTATTAGTTATCCAAAATATTAATTTGACAATTACTTATAATGCCATATTATCAAAGGTTGAGTGCTATAAAAACTTCAATTTTCCAGAATATAATTTTATAAATTATAAAAAACCGCATTATCTTTGAAATTAGTTGTTTATAGAGAGTTTATATATCAGATCAATATTGTTTATTATCATTTAATAAATCTGATTGATATAAAAAGACAATACTGCTTTAGTTAAATTTCCATAATGAAAATCAGAAGAATTACAGAGAAACACGACAAAGCAGACCTTGAACATGAGGCCCTTGGCATTCCACCTTTAGAAGAATCCGTTCATGAAGAGCCGTGGAGTCTTCTGAAAAAAGTTATTATTGGAGCTTTGATTGGTGTTGTTTCAATTTCAATACTGTATTTCCTACTTCAACTTTTCTTTCCTGCATTTACAGATGAAAAATCCACTCAGGTTATTGATATTTTTACACAAAGGAGGTTTTGGACATATGCTCTTGTAGGCCTGGGCGCTCAGATGATAGACGGTGCTTTGGGTATGGCTTATGGAATTAGTTCTACAACATTTTTATTGAGCGCAGGTGTGGGTCCTTCTGCAGCCAGCGCAAGCGTACACATTGCAGAAATGTTCACTTCAGGCCTATCTGGGATTTCTCATCTCAAATTTGGAAATGTAAACAAAAAACTCTTCAAAAGTCTTTTGTTTACAGGAGTTCTAGGAGGTATGCTAGGTGCGTTTTTATCCACTCAAATTGATGGAAACATTTTAAAGCCTTACATATCTGGCTATCTTTTGATAATGGGGATTGTTATTATTAGAAAAGCACTTAGAAAAAATGTAAAAAAGAAAAAAACAACCAATATTGGCTGGCTTGCATTATTTGGTGGCTTTGTGGATGCTGTTGGTGGTGGTGGGTGGGGCCCTGTCGTAACTACTACGCTGGTTAGTTCGGGTAGAGACCCTCGTTACACAATAGGATCAGTAAACCTTGCAGAATTTTTTGTAGCAGTAGGAACGGCATTAACATTTGCTCTTTTTATGGGCTTGCAGGAATGGAAAACGATTGGAGAACTTGGAGTAATTATTTTGGGTTTAATAGTCGGTGGTATGTTTGCTGCCCCATTTGCGGCAGTAATTTTAAGGCGTGTTAAGGCAAAAAAATTAATGATTTTTGTAGGGATTCTTATAATTGTATTAAGCCTAAGGACATTGCTTAAATCGCTGTTTGGCATAACAATATTCTAAAATATTATTAATGATGGATCTTTTATCAGATAGAATAAAGAAAATAGCTGGAGGAATTTCTGCTGAAGTAATTTCATTTAGGCGTCATTTGCATCAAAATCCTGAACTTTCTTTTAAAGAATTTAAAACCTCTGAGTTCATTGCCCAAACTTTATTGAACAAAAAAATAGAAATTGAATATATAAAAGAAGGTATTGCCCAAACCGGATTAGTTGCTTATATTAAAGGGAAAAATCCAGGTAAAAAGATGATTGCTTTAAGGGCAGATATGGATGCACTGCCAATTATAGAACAAAATGTTATTGACTATAAATCTATCAATGAAGGGGTTATGCATGCTTGCGGTCATGATGTACATAGTTCTTCGCTTCTGGGTACAGCGATCATTTTAAATGAATTAAAAGACCAGTTTGAAGGCACAATAAAACTGGTTTTTCAACCAGGAGAAGAATTGATACCTGGTGGAGCTTCATTGATGATAAAGGCTGGAATTTTAAAAGAAAAATCATTAAAAAGCATGTTTGGCCAACATGTTGCACCACAAATAGAAGTTGGAAAAGTTGGTTTCAGGTCTGGCATTTACATGGCAAGTGCAGATGAAATATACCTAACTGTTAAAGGCAAAGGTGGACATGCCGCTATGCCCGACAATGCAGTTGATCCAGTGCTTATTACTGCACATATAATCATAGCTCTTCAGCAGGTTGTAAGCCGGAATGCTAACCCTAAAATTCCAACTGTATTGTCATTTGGAAAAGTAATAGCAGAAGGTGCAACGAATATCATCCCCAATGAAGTTAAAGTCGCTGGTACTTTCAGGACATTAAATGAGGAATGGAGATCTGAAGCTAAAAAAAGAATAACTAAAATAGCCACTGGAATTGCAGAAAGCATGGGTGGGACCTGTGATGTTAATATTTTAGATGGATATCCCTATCTTGAGAATAATCCATTACTTACAGATAGGGCCAAAGTTTACGCTAAAGAGTTTTTAGGAGAGGAGAATGTAGTTGACCTTGATATTTGGATGGCTTCTGAAGACTTTGCCTATTACACGCATCATGTTGATTCCTGCTTTTATAGATTAGGAGTCCGAAATGAAACACTTGGGATAACTTCTGGCGTTCATACACCTACTTTCAACGTAGATGAAAAAGCTTTAGAAGTCGGTAGCGGATTAATGGCCTGGTTGGCTTTGAAAGAACTAGAGATTAAATAACAAATTAATATATTTGTATAAATAAAGATATGAGTCAAAATTTCCAAAAAGAGATTTTAGAAAACCTAAACATGCTTGATGAAATCAGGCAGGAAAGAGTATTGGCCTATATTAAATCCTTATATCAAAATGCAAATAACTCTATTCTGAATTTTGCTGGTAAAATATCCCAAACAGATCTGAAGCTTATAAATGAAGCTATAAATAATGGTTGTGGTAATATTGAACACAATGAATGGTAATCGATATTTATTGGACTCAAATATTATTATTGCATTTTTTTCAAATGAATTAATCGTTTTAAAAAAGTTTGAACAGGAATTATTTAATCTATTAATTCCTGCAATTTCCATTGGTGAATTATGCTTTGGAGCTTATAATTCAATTAAAAAAGAAGAGAATCTAAGAATTATTGAAAACTTCACCTCCGCTCTTTCAATCTTAGAAGTCGATTCCTCAACAGCTAAGATTTATGGATCAATAAAATCTGTTTTAAAACAAAATGGAACTCCGATTCCTGAAAACGATATTTGGATTGCAGCATTAGCAAGCCAACATAAATTAACTTTAGTTACAAGAGATAATCATTTTAGACTTATTCCGGATTTAACCATTAAAGATTGGGTACAAGTCTAACCATATAATGAACCTTATCAACATCTCCCCGCTCTGGAAAGAGTATGAGCTTATAGACTCTGGCAACTTCGAAAAACTTGAACGTTTTGGAGAATTTATCCTGGCCCGACCTGAACCTCAGGCCATGTGGGATAAAATAATGTCAGAAAACGAATGGAACCAAATGTCCCATGCCAATTTCAGAAGGGATGAGAAAAATCCTGAGAAAGGCCTATGGACATTGAAGTCTCAAATGAAAGAACAATGGCCTATCTCCTACTCATTTAATAACTTACAACTCAATTTCAGGCTAGGATTATCTTCTTTTAAGCACGTTGGTTTATTTCCAGAACAAGCAGATAACTGGAATTACATTTACCAGAAAACCTCTTCTTTTGATAAACCAAAGGTATTAAACTTGTTTGCCTATACCGGAGGTGCTTCACTAGCCGCCAAAGCCGCTGGTGCGGACATTACCCATCTTGATTCGGTCAAACAATGTATTTCCTGGGCCAAGGAAAATATGGAAGCGAGCAAACTGGACAATATTCGCTGGCTAGTCGAAGATGCTTTCAAATATGTAAAGAGAGAAGCGAAAAGAGGTACAAAATATCAGGGGATTATTCTTGACCCACCGGCATATGGTCGTGGACCGGAAGGTGAAAAATGGGTTTTAGAAGACTGTTTAAATGAAACATTAAAATATTGCGCTAATATTTTAGACGAAAAAGGCTTTTTGGTACTTAATCTTTATTCAATGGGTTATTCTGCTTTGCAGGCAGAAACCTTGATAAAATCAGTATTCGGAAATAAGAAGGTAGAAATCGGGGAATTTTATTTTGAAGACAAGTCTAAAAGGAAACTCCCATTGGGTCTTTTTGCCCGTTTTTAGCTCAGGTTATTTAGTTCCTAAAATTTCAAATTCAGTCCTTCTGTTTTGCTGTCTGCCATCCGGATTATCGGTGCCATCAACATTTTTGTTTGGGGCAATAGGTTTTTCAGAGCCGAAACCTGCAAACTTAAACCTATCATTTGTTATTCCCCGGGTAATAAGATAATCCACAACGGCTTTAGCCCTTTTTTCAGACAGTGATTTATTGTACTCAGCTGTACCCATATTGTCTGTATGGCCAGATATCTGAACAATGATATTGGTCTGTTTCATGAATAAAAAAAGCTGTTGAAGCTCGGGAAAAGATTCAGAACGAAGTGTTGCTTTGTCAAAATCAAAAAATATGTTTTTAAGTACAATTTTTGTTCCTATTGAAACTTTTTTAAGATCTACGTCAACTACAAACTCCTGGTAATTAGTACTTAAAGGAATATTAAAATTTTCCGAATGAAAAAGATAAGGTTCTTTGTTAACTGATATTCCATAATTTATACCTGACGGCAAAACAATTAAATACTTGCCAGTTGTATTATTAGAAACCATTTCGCTAAGAACCTCATTTTTGGTATTGTCAGTAATCGTAATTTTGCCTTCTAATGGTTGTTTTGTTAATGCATCACGAATAGTACCTTTTAATATTGTGATTGGATTGACAACAGAAGTGTGAGCAATATTTAAATTAAAATCCTGTTTAACCAGATTGTCTTTAATCTCTACCTTGTGGGTTGCAACAGTGGTAGCAACAACCTCTTTAGGCATTGAGATTTTGTAAATGTCCTTTTCTCCATAAGTATCTTCTTTTGCTGAGGAGAAATATCCTGTTTTACCATCAGCAGAAAGAACAAAATAAATATCATCATCAGGCGAATTTATAGGATAGCCAAGATTCTCAGCTTCCTTAAACTGTCCATTTTCTAATTGAGATTTAAAGATATCATATCCACCCATTGTACTATGTCCTTCCGAACTAAAGTATAAGGTAGTTCCATCAGGATGTATAAAAGGAGAATCCTCGTCTTCCTCAGTATTTATAGTTGACCCCAAGTTTATCGGTGCCGACCATTTTCCTTTATTATCTTTTGTAATTTTGTAAATATCAAATCCACCATAACCTCCTGACCGGTTACTATTGAAATACATAGTTCTGCCATCAGGGGTTACAGAACAATGTAATTCCGAATATTTGGTGTTAATTTCTTTGAAAGGTTTTGGTTTATCCCAAACTATACCATTTAACTTAGATATATAAATATCACCGCCATTATCATCTCTGTATAAAAAAAGCTGGGTACCATCAGGAGCTAGTCCAATACTCGCATCATGTTGGTCTGTATTGATGGGATCGCCCATATTTTTAGGTGCTGACCATTTTCCATTTACATTGTTTGAAATATAAATATCTTCAAAGAATTCTCCACTTTGATCCTTAACATCGCCGGTTGTGCCTTCTCTATTAGATGTAAATACCATTTCACTTTCATCAGCTTTGATAACTGGTACATAATCACTTGCTTTTGAATTTACCTCTTTACCCAGGTTTTCAATTTTGGCAGTTACAGGATGAGCTAGCAGCACGGACCCAAACTCACATTCTTTTATACGTTTCTTTATTATATTATTGTCCTCCGGGGTAGCATGATACTTATGAAAAAGTTCATAACTTATTATGGCCTCACCGAATTCAAGGTTCAATTGATGTGCCTGACCGAGAAGGTAAGTAATTGACTCATCTACTTTGGAGTTTTTATTGTAAGCTTTTTGAAGATAAGGAAGTGCTTTTCTATTAAAAGGAGAATGAATTAAGCAATATCCATAACGGAAATTAAGATAGGCATCCTCAGAATTAAGACTTAACGCATCTTTGTAATAAATCAGGGCTAGTTTATAATTTTTATCATCGAATAACTCGTCCGCCTGCCTGGTTATCTTTTTAAGATTCTGAGAAAAATTATAAAAAGATATCAGGCAAAAAGCAAAAACTAAACCAATTCTATTAATCCTCAAGGTGTCTTACGTTAATTGAAATTTCTATTCTTCTGTGAAGTTTACTGCTCTCCTGAGCATTAAGGAGTTTTTTATCCTCCACAAACTTTGTAGTAATATTATTTAGACCAAAACCATGTTTGGTAAGATATTTCACCATAACTGCAGTCCTTTTCCTAATGAGCTCTGCCCCTTCCTTAGAATTGCTTTCGGCATGTCCTTCAATTAGAATTGGGGATTTGTTTTCCTTTAAAAGTTGTACAAAATCTAGCAAATCCTTGTTTAATGAATCTGTTAATTCAGTTTTCTTACCAGGAAAATAAATTCTCATTTTATACTTATTGTCTTTGACCGTTATCAATTTAGAAGAAACTGGATCAGTTAATTTTAAAAATTTTTCTTCACTGATTTTTCTTTCTCTTTCTAAACTATCCCTTTCTTTTCTAAAATAAAAAGCATTGAATGTATTTTCATACCTGGTTTTAAATTGGAATTTATCTACAAAAATAAATTCACTCCTTCTGTTCAATTGTCTATCCTCGGGTGTTGTATTCCTAGCTATAGGAAAATCTTCTCCATAACCTACTGGTAGTAGCCTGGTTGAATCTATTCCATTGGCTATAAGATAATTTACAACAGCTTTAGCTCTATTTTTAGATAGTTTCATGTTGTAAATATTATTAGCGATAGAGTCAGTATGAGCTGCGATCTCAACATAGGCATCTGACTTGGATTTAAGAAGTTTGACCAAACGGTCTAATTCAGTTTTGGACTGTGGACGTAATGTTGATTTATCATAATCGAAAAACACGTTGTTTAAAACTGCTACCTTATCAATTTCACCAACAGGTTCCAGATCTAGATTCTGTTCAATTTCCATGAACTTGTCAGCTTCCTGAACATTTATGTGCTCAGAATGAAAAACATATCCTTCAGCTTCGGCAGTAACAGAAAAATCCTTACCAACTGGCAAGACTAAAACATATTTCCCAGTAGAGCTGTTTGAATTTATAACCCCTACAATTTCTCCTTTTGATAGATTAAAAATGTTTAATACTGCAGCAATCGGTTTACCTGTTTTTTTATCAGTGACTTTGCCTTTCAATACAACTACAAAATTGCTGACCTCTTTTTTGCTAGCCATGTATATGTCTTTTTCACCATAAGTATCTGCTCGTATGGAAGAGAAATAGGCTCTTGTTCCATCTGCAGACCAAACAAGGAAGAGATCATCATCAGCAGTATTTATTGGGTAACCAACATTTTCTGGTTCAGACCATTGTTTTGTATCTTCATTATAAACTGTTTTAAAAATATCATAACCGCCCATTGATGCATGGCCAATTGAACTGAAATAAAGCGTTTTTCCATCAGGATGGATAAACGGACAATCTTCGTCAAATTCAGTATTTACTTTATCACTCAGATCTTCGGCTACACCCCAATTTCCATCCGGCATTCTTCGGGAGACATAAATATCTTTATGCCCTTTACCACCAGGTTTGTCACTTGTAAAATACAATGTTCGTTCATCTGCTGTTATACTTGCATGCGATTCCCAATATGGAGAATTAATGTTTTCACTTAATTTTACAGGTTTTTTCCAATTTGCTCCATCCAGGTCACTAACGTAAATATCGCCAGCTAAAAACTTGTTGTTAGGTTGAGGTTTATATAAAAACAATTCTTGTCCATCTGGCGACAAACCAATGGCAGCATCATGGCCATTCGTGTTGATAACGGGGCCAATACCTTTGGCCTCCCCCCATTCTTTGCCTTCCTTATTTGATATATATACATCTTCATAATATCCATTATGAAGGTCGTCAAAGCCTCCACCTGTTGTTGTATTTCTTTTTGAAGTAAAAATCATTTCAGTTTCATCAGCAGAAATCACCGGTGCGTAGTCTGAATATTTAGAATTTATCTTTGGGCCCAGATTTGTTATCTCATAGTTTAAAGGATTAGCCATAAGTTTTTTAGCTAGTTCACATTGAGCAATAAGCCTGTCTATTTCTTTATTGTCAGCCTGAAGTCCATTAGACTTATCATTTACATATTTTCTATGATGATTATAGCTTTCAATGGCTTTATCAAACTGGTGATCCAAGTGATAGATTCTTCCAAGCATTAAATCCATTTCATGGTGCTTATGCAAAAGTTTTTTAGCCTTAGAAAAATAAGGCAATGCTTTTAATTTGTATTCAGAATTGTAGTAGCAAACGCCAATCCTGTAATTAGTTTCTGCATTTTCAGGGTTTAAACTATCGAGTTTGAGATATAAGGGAAGAGCTTGAGGATATTCTTCTACACGAAAATACTCTGTTGCGTTAGATTTAATCTCACGCAAATTGCCCTGTGCTGAAGACTGATTAACAATTATTAAAAATGCAAAAATGTAAAAAATGATGCCTGATTTAAACATAGGTTTCTTTTTTTTATATAGAAGTGCGTAAAAATAACAAATTACTTGCTTTCTATATTTAAGAAAGAAATATTTGTATCATTCACGGATAAATCTTTAACTATTTTGTATCAAAAAACGCTCTATCTAATTCCTTGTCACTTAAGTGAAACACCTATTCCAGGTATTTTACCCCCATTTTTGATTGATGTTATATTAAAAACAAAATATTACTTCGTAGAAGAATTAAGAACTTCAAGAAGGTTTATCTCTTCTTTAAAACTAGGCATAAAAATTGAAGGGTTGCAATTTTATGAATTGAATAAAAAAACTACCCGAGCTGAACTAAAGGAGATTTTACAATCTATCCCAGAAAATATTGAAGAAATTGGAGTAATGTCAGAAGCTGGATGCCCTGGAGTTGCTGATCCCGGCTCAAAAATGGTTGCTATTGCGCACGAGCAAGGCTGGAAGGTAATTCCAATTCCTGGACCTTCTTCCATTTTGTTAGGACTAATGGGTTCAGGATTTAATGGACAACAGTTTACATTTGATGGTTATTTGCCCATAAACAATGAAGATAGGGCTAAAGCCATGCGCAAAATAGAAGAAGATGTTAATAACAAGGGAACCACGCATATTTTCATAGAAACCCCTTTCAGAAACCAAATTGTACTGGTGGAACTTTTAAAACACCTTAATCCCCAAACATTACTTTGTCTTGCAATAAATCTCACTTCTGATACTGAAAAAATAGAGACAAAAAGAGTAGCAGTATGGAAGAATAATATTCCGGATATACACAAAATACCAACTATATTTTTGATTGGCAAGTTCGATACCAAATAATATTGCGAATTTAAGCCGATTGTAAAAATTTATTTTTTTTATTTTATTTCCCTGAATACCTTTGGGTTTTCAATTGTATTTTCATTCTAAATCAGATCAAAAAAAATGGCTTTATTATTTACTTCAGAATCAGTTTCGGAAGGACATCCGGACAAGGTTGCTGACCAGATTTCAGATGCTATCCTTGATGCAATGTTAGCTCAGGACCCTTCATCTCGTGTTGCTTGCGAAACCTTGGTAACGACGGGACTTGCTGTAGTGGCAGGAGAAATTACCACTAAAGCATATGTTGATGTTCAGGAAGTAATCAGAAAAACAATAGCAAATATTGGTTACACGAAAGCGGAATACATGTTTGAAGCACGCTCATGCGGAATTATCAACGCACTTCACTCTCAATCGCCGGACATTGCACAAGGTGTGAATGAAGGAGAGGGTCTGGATAAAGACCAGGGTGCTGGAGATCAGGGTATGATGTTTGGATATGCAAGTAAAGAAACGCCTGAGTATATGCCGATGGCCCTAGCTTTTTCTCACCGTCTGGTAAAATACATGGCGGACATCAGAAAAGCAGGTAAAATGATGACTTACTTAAGACCCGATACAAAATCTCAGGTAACTATTGAGTATGATAGTAAAGGGAAAGCAGTAAGAGTTGATACAATTGTGGTTTCTACCCAACACGATGATTTCGTGAAACCAACCGACAGCAGCAAACAGGCAAAAGAAAAAGCTGATTCAGCGATGTTGGAAGTAATTAAAAAAGATATCCTGGAACAAATTATTCCTGCTTGTATTCCTAAAGAACTTCTTGATGCTAAAACTAAATATTATGTAAACCCAACTGGGGTTTTTGTAATAGGTGGACCTCATGGTGATTCTGGTTTAACAGGAAGAAAAATTATTGTGGATACATATGGTGGTAAAGGTGCTCATGGTGGAGGTGCATTTTCTGGAAAAGACCCATCTAAAGTTGACAGAAGTGCTGCTTATGCGGCCAGGCATATTGCAAAAAATCTTGTTGCAGCTGGGGTAGCTGAAGAAGCGCTTGTACAGGTTGCTTATGCGATAGGTATCGCAAAACCAGTTTCTGTAAACGTAAATACTTATGGTACAAACAAAACAGGTTTGAATGATGAGCAAATTGCGACAGAAGTTGCCCAAATCTTTGACCTAAGACCTAAGGCTATTATTGATAGATTCGGATTGAAAAACCCAATTTATTCTGAAACTGCAAAATATGGCCACATGGGACGTGAACCATACGAAAAAGAAGTTGATGTAAACTATGTTACTTTAGAAGAAAAAGGAAACCAGGTGACGGAGGTTCGAACTGCTTCCAAAAAGAAAGTACAGTTTTTCGGATGGGAAAAACTTGATTATGTAGATCAGCTTAAAAAGGTTTTTTCACTATAACATCAATTGACGTAAAACAGAAAGGCTGCCTTAAAAGCAGCCTTTTTTGTTAAAAAAGTATCAAAACTTAATTAAAAGGCATATCCGACACTAATCTCAGCTCTTGGATAAAATGCCCTTCCGATAGTACCGTCATTTAAAGCAACTTTGCCTTCGTATTCCTTGCCTGTATAGGGATCAAGGATTTTTTTTGTGTAAAACTCAGTAGAGAATTTACCTCTGGCAATTGAAACTCCAATCAAAGCTTCAATTGAAAAATAATTTTTGAAAATATATTGATACCCGGCATCAAATCCGAAACCAAATAGAGAATAACTGATATTTGAAGAAGGCAACGAGTATACTGTATTATTTACAACCCTGGTAGGCGGGGCTTTTACGCTTGCAAACTGCATTGGAATGTAAAATCCTACAAAAACCCCCTTTGGCGCGTATTTATCACTTCCATAATACCTTCCTTCGGGTGTAATGCCAATTCCGTTTATCTGTAGTGTATTTTTATAGGCGTCTTCTATAAAAGAAACTGTTTTCAAAGGATTGTAAGTACCCAGATACTCCAATTTAATCTGAATACTACCCATATAATGAAGAACCCTCTCGTAAGTCAAAAAGGCAAATCCATAAGCTGATGGTAAATTAATTCCTGCCTTTACAACATTTAATGGATTGTCAATGTATACAGTATCTCCTTTTATAGTGTCGTAGACTGTTACATTTAATTTTGAAGTATCGGGTTTGATTTTTCCCATTAAAGATTCAACAGGAACCAGCTTTTTAGATGTGCTGTCTGTTTGAGCCTGACAAACTATACAACCTAAAATAAAAATGGAGAGATAAATTACTTTTTTCATATTAAAAGCAAAGAAGACAAACTTTCCTAAAAGAAAAAAGGTTGAGTAATTTAATTGTAATTTTTGTATCATTAGTTTTTTATGAATCGTATTAGTTTTCTGATAATTTTAGCCGGCATCCTTCTTTCATTAGATTTTTATGTTTTTCAGGCGGTAAAAACGATTTTTGCAAATTCCAATATTGGTACTAAGCGGATTGTGTATGGAATTTATTGGTCTTACACCATTTTCAGCCTTGGTGTATTACTCTTTTTTGCCCTTGGTGGAATCGAAAAGCTAGGTTCAATAAGCAGAAACTTTCTGATTTCTGCTGTATTTATCAACCTGATATTCAAAATACTGATGTTTATTTTTCTGTTACTGGAAGATATATTCAGACTAGGTAAACTAGCTTTTGATAAAGTAAATGTTTCTGATACAAGCTCCGAGGGAAAAGATGTTTCTCTAATTAACCGATCTGAATTCTTGAGCAAAACCGCTATGGTTGTTGCTTCTGCACCGGTAGTAGCATTTTCTTATGGGATCATTTCAGGGGCACATGATTATAGGGTAAGGCGAGTAAAACTCCCTCTGGCCAATTTGCCAAAATCATTTCACGGACTTAAAATTGCTCAAATTTCTGATATTCATTCCGGAAGTTTTTACAATAAAACAGCGGTGAAAGGTGGAGTTGAAATGCTATTAGGCGAAAAACCTGACTTAGTTTTCTTTACTGGAGACCTGGTAAACAATAGTGCAGACGAAACAGCAGAATATGCTTCTGTTTTTGAAAAAGTGAAAGCCCCAATGGGTGTTTATTCAACATTAGGCAATCATGACTATGGTGATTACATCAGTTGGTCAAGTCCGGAAGCAAAACGAAAAAATCTGGAAGATTTAAAGCAGGTCCACAAACAAATGGGTTGGCGCCTGATGATGAACGAACATATAATGCTCGAACAAGGTGGCGAAAAAATTGCCATAATTGGTATTGAGAATTTTGGTGCAAAAGGACATTTTCCAAAATATGGAAAATTAGCACAGGCATATAAAGGAACAGAAGATGCTCCTGTAAAATTATTACTTTCGCATGATCCTAGCCATTGGGATTACCAGGTCAGGACCCAATTTCCTGATATTGATGTGATGTTTGCCGGCCATACGCATGGAATGCAATTTGGAATTGAAACAAAATTTTTAAAATGGAGCCCTGTGCAATACATGTACAAGCAATGGGCAGGGCTTTACACAGAAGGAAAACAACATCTTTATGTGAACCGGGGCTATGGTTATTTAGGGTATCCTGGCAGGATTGGGATATTACCAGAGATCACCATTATGGAGCTTATTTCGGCTTAAGCAAAATCACAAATTCATAGATTATCAATTCCTAATATTGCGAAAGTCCTGTAAAATACCAGGATGAGAACATTTGCAAACAAAATGGTGAATTTGTCCTGTTTTATAATAGCATTCTGGTTGTAATTCGTTTCAATCTTTTTAAGTTCGTTATTCATTAGAATAAACATGTGGTGAAATATTTTTTCTCCTATGGTTATTAATGTTATTCTAACCAATATAATCTACTAAGAAAATGATGAATAAATTATTGTTAATTACCTCCCTGCTGATTAGTCAGGTTACTTTGGCCCAGGATGTTCAATGGGCCTTTAAAGTCTTAGAATATTCCTCACAGAAAGATATAAAAGCTTTCTCTTCTAAACAGGTTATAGGAAAGCCAAATGTTTTCCCAGCTACTGGTGAAAGTGTAAACGCATGGCAATATAATGATGCAAAAGAAAGGGACCAGGAATTTATAAAGGTTGGTTTTTTTGTTCCAATTAAGCCTAAAAAAGTCTATATAGGAGAATCTTATAACCCCGGCTACATAAGCAAAGTGTTTGTATACGATGCTTCAGGAAAAGAACATGAAATAGCTTCTAACACCCCTGGACCCATTTCCGAAAAGGGAAGGTTATTTTCTATCAATACCTCAAACATTGATTTTTTTGTTTTTGCAATAAAAGTTGTTTTAAAACCGACCAAAGGGACTCCTGTTGGCATTGATGCTATAGGAATAAGCGAATCTGATAAACCTTATGAGATTAAACTTAACCATGCTGATGTTATTAAATCGAATATGGTAGTTAAAAAACTGGAAAGAACAGTTAACAGCAGATTTCCTGAACATGGACCATTACTTTCTCCTGATGGTCAAATGCTATATTTCAGCAGAAGCTTCCATCCTAAGAACTTTGGAGGAGCCGAAGATTATGAGGATATCTGGACTTCAGCATGGGACAATAAGAATCAAAAGTGGGAAGAGTCAAAAAATATGGGGATCCCTTTCAACAATGAAGAACCCAACTTTATCAACTCCATTTCACCGGATGGTAATACTTTGTTATTAGGGAATGCGTATTCCGAGAAGGGAACTGTAGCTGGTGGTGCTTCTATTAGTTATAAAACTGCTAAAGGATGGTCAAACCCTAAAAGGCTGGTAATTGAAGACGATCATAATATCAATGAAAAGTCTAACTACTACATGTCGAACAGTCAAAAAGCACTTATGATGTCTATTGAAAGAAAAAAAGACTCTTATGGGGATCGTGATATATATGTAAGTTTTATAAAACAAGATAGTTCCTGGTCAAAGCCACTTAATCTGGGACCGATTGTAAATTCGGTGGGTACAGAGTGTGCTCCCTTTTTAGCTTCAGATGAAAAAACGCTTTACTATGCTTCTAACGGTCTGGAAGGATATGGAGGAACAGATATATATGTCACCAGGAGATTGGATGAAACCTGGAAGAAATGGTCACAACCGGAAAATTTAGGACCAATTGTAAATACAGCCAATAATGAATCCTACTTTACAATGAACGCTGAGGGGGACAAAGTATTTTACACTTCAATCGGGGATAGTATAAACGACATTGACATTTACACCTTAACTCTGCCAGAAATTGTGAAACCTCTTCCTGTAGTGATGGTGAAAGGCCGGGTACTTGACAGCAAAAACGGCAATCCTTTACCAGGCGTAAAAATCATTTTTGAAGACCTGATTACGGGTAAAGAAATGGGAATTGCAAAATCAAATCCTGAGACCTCTGAGTACGAAATCATGCTTCCTTCTGGTAATGATTATGGCTTCCTGGCTGTAAAAGCAGGATACATCTCTGTGAATTCAAATATGGACCTGAGAAACTTAAAGGAGTTTGAAGAAATGAAAAAAGACCTTTTTCTTACTCCAATAGAATCAGGTATGACCGTAGTACTGAACAATGTTTTTTTTGACTTTAAAAGCACCACTTTATTAAAAGAGTCACACCAGGAATTGGACAGGCTAATTACAATGCTTAAAAATAATAAATCCACGAAAGTGGAGATTTCAGGTCATACTGATAATATTGGTTCGGACGCATACAATGACTTTATTTCTTTCCAGAGGGCCAAAGCTGTTTCTGCCTATCTCACTGCCAATACCAGCATTACTCCTGACAGGATCAGCGTTCAATACCATGGAGAGGGCAAACCGGTAGCCGATAATTCTACTCTTAAAGGAAGAAAATTAAATAGAAGGGTGGAGTTTAAAATTTTATCACAGTAATATCATCAACTCTTCTCCAATGCTTTATTGGAGAAGAAGTTTTCTAAGTTGTTACGAATGCAACTCACAAATAAACAAGTCTTTAAGGCAATTCCTTATTCAAAGTCAGCTTTATTTAATATAAAGTGAATTTGTAGAATATTCCGAAATTAGGTTTGATTTCATACTCACTCTTTAATTCTCAATCCCGTTTGTTTCCAGTAATTCTATAAGTACTTTTGTTGTTTATAACGAGTCTAAATAATAACAGTGCCTAGGTCTGGTCTTTCTTTCTTTTTTATTTCATTTTTTGTAACCACTTTCAATTTATTCGGACAGAATATTATGTTGAAAGGAAGGGTTTTAAAAACTGTCGACCAAAGCCCGATTTCATCAGCCAAGGTTCATTTAAAACATTTACACACACATCTGAAGTCAGACAAGGATGGGAGTTTCGAAATTGAAGTAACCAAACCAGGTGAATATCAGATTGTTATTTACAAAGAGGATTTTAAAGTAATCATCCAGCAATTGGTTTTAAACAACGATACTTCTATTGAATTCAAAATGGATAGTCTTCAATATGAGTTGTCTGAAGTACAGATTCAGGCCCAGGGTTCAGGAGTTAGTGATATGGAAAAGCTGAAAACTGTAGAAGGAACTGCTATTTATGAAGGAAAGAAAAATGAAGTTATTGTAATGAAGGAAATGACAGCGAACCTAGCTACAAACAATGCCAGGCAGGTTTTCGCTAAAGTTCCTGGATTAAATATCTGGGAAAGTGATTGCGCCGGACTTCAGCTGGACATTGGAGCAAGAGGTTTAAGCCCAAACAGAACTTCAAACTTTAATGTAAGGCAAAATGGATATGATATCAGTGCAGATGCACTAGGCTATCCTGAAAGTTATTATACACCACCATTAGAAGCAATTGAAAGAATAGAAATTGTAAGAGGGGCAGCTTCATTACAATATGGCACCCAGTTTGGAGGTTTATTAAACTTCAAAATGAAACAAGGTGCTGATAAGCCTGTTGAGGTTACAACAAGGCAAACTTTAGGTTCTTTTAAGTTTTTAAATAGTTTTAATTCTATTGGAGGCAAAAAAGGAAAATTCAGATATTATGGATTTTACCAGCACAAACAAGGCGATTGCTGGCGACCTTACTCTAGTTTTAACCTGAATATGGGCTATGGTAGTATTGCCTACAATGCTACAGATAAACTTACCATCACAGCTGATATCACGGTAATGAATTATCTAACTCAAATGCCTGGTGGATTAAAAGATTCGGATTTTAAAAAAGATCCGCATATGGTTTTAAGAAAGAGAAACTGGTTTCAGGTAAAATGGAACCTATTTTCTGTATATGCCGACTATAAAATAACTCCCAGAACAACTTTAAACACACGGTTTTTTGGGGTATCGTCAAGCAGGGAAGCACTGGGCAATCTGGACAGGCTTACAAGATTGGATGATCCTAAATCAAATAGAAATCTACTTTCTGACAAATATTTAAACTTTGGAAATGAAACACGATTACTTCACAGGTATACAATTGGCAAGCAGGCACAAGTATTTGTTTTAGGATTTCGGGTTTATAAAGGAAACACAATAAGAAAACAAGGTGATGCAAATAATGGAGACGGGCCAGACTTTGCTTATTTAAATCCTAATAGCCTGGAAAATTCCGATTATACATTTCCTGGAACCAATTATGCTGCTTTTGGGGAACATGTATTTTATTTAAACAAGAAATTAAGTGTCACGCCCGGAGCAAGGATTGAGTTTATCGAAACAAATGCCAAAGGATATTATAACACAAGAATTTATAACGGGGCAGGAACAATCCTTCTTGATGAAAATATTGCGGAAACCAGGTCAAGGTCAAGGCACTTTGTTCTTTTAGGAATTGGAATGGCCTACAAACACAAAGAATGGCTGGAAGCTTATGCTAATATCTCACAGAATTACAGGGCAATAACTTTTAGCGATATTAGAGTTGTAAACCCAAATTTTGTGGTTGATCCTGAAATCAAAGATGAAAAAGGATATACAGCTGATATAGGAGCCAGGGGAACATTTAAAAGAATAATTCAATACGATTTCAGTTTCTTTTATATGCAGTATAGTGGCAGGATTGGGGAACTATTGAAAAGTGGTAAAGCTCCTACATTTTTAGATTATAGGTACCGCACAAACATCGCAGATTCAAGAACTTATGGACTCGAAGCTTTTGCAGAAATTGATGCCTTGAAATTGGTTTATAAAAATTCGAAAGTGGGGATTCCGGTTTATACCAGCATATCACTAAACGATGCCAGATATATTCATTCAGATAATAAAGCGATACAGAACAAACTGGTCGAACTTGTGCCTGGAATTTTATTAAGAATGGGATCCGGTTTGAAATGGAAAGATTTCAGGATAAACTACCAATTTTCATATGTTAGTCAGCAATATACTGATGCCAGTAATTCTATTTCAGATCCTACTGCTGTTGTAGGAATAATTCCTGAGTACTATATTATGGACTTATCAGCTAAGTACACATTTAAATTCTTATCCTTAGAAACAGGGCTTAATAACTTGTCTGACAATGTCTATTTTACAAGAAGAGCTGAAGGGTATCCCGGGCCGGGAATTTTGCCTTCTCCAGGCAGAAACTGGTATGTTACTTTGGGATTTAGATTTTAAATAATTTTAATACTTGTAATCAAGTATCCCATTACTATTTAATAAGTTATCCTTTACTTTTAACAAATCAGTTTCCGGATCAATGATCAATTGCGAAGGTTTCCCATTCATTGTTACGTAGCACTCGCAGTAAATGGAAATATCTTTCATTCCGGTTGCCTCAAAAGTGTTACCTAAATAATGGGCATATTGAAGCATCATGTCAGGCTGAAAGGACATTTGCTTTTCCTGATGTTGATTTAAGTATTGTGAATTATCAACATCAAATTCCGATCCGTTTAAGTTGTTTTTTATTCGAAAGGTTGCAGTTCCGGCCTTTTCAACTAACATTACCCTCCAGGAAAATCGATAACCATTTTCGGTCCACAGCAAATTACCTGGATATAAAAGATATCTGAACGGCAATAATAATTGAATTGAAATGTAGATTGATATTAATATCGTTGTGAGTTGTGCGTTGTGAGTTGTGAGTTGTAATTCAGTTGTAAGTTGTGAGTTGGGGGTTGTGAGTTGGGGGTTTTGTTTGATTTCTCTTAAATTCAATGAATTTCGAAAAACAGAAATCACTTTTTTATGAAAGTTCTCTGAAAAAAAGATGAGAGTACATAAACTCATTACCAAGGGAAAAACTCCAATCTGAAAAAAATAACCAGTAATTCCGTGAAAAATCAAAAGAAAAATGTAAGCAGGCAACCTTGTTCTTCTATATAAAAGCAAGAATGGAATAAACAAGTCATACGCCATTCCAACCCAGGCAAACACATAAACCACCAAGACTTTTGTGAAGATGTATCCAATAAAAGGAAAATCACTCTGGGCAGGCAACCAAAGTTTCAACGGCATGGCCTCTACCAACCAACTAAAATTTATTTTGGCAATTCCAGCAAAAAAATAGACACAGCTTATCTGAAATTTGAGGATGTTAATTGCCCACGCAGAAAAATCTTCTTTTAATATATCAGGATTTCTTAAAACATCAATTGAAAAATTTCTATTTGCCGGCAAAAAACACATTAAAAATGCTACCAGACTTACAAAATAATAGTGATTCAGATAATAAGTCTTGTCTATTAGTTCAACATAAGTGAAGGCCAGAAAAAATAGAACTGTTGAGATTCTGTAATATAGACCAACCATGATTGCAAGGGAAGTCAATATCATTACAATAAAAATTAAATACATTCCTGGTGCCGGCAGCACATGTACCCAGGAAAAACCCCAATAAGAAAAATGAAAAACAGGTTTTAGATATTGCTCCTCGACCCAACCTAAGAGCAAAAAGCGTATGGAACTAATACAGGTAACTAATCCGAATAGAACCCTAAACAGGATTAATGGATAAATATTAACTTTTCTGTATAAAAACCGGTTCAAAAAGTCGATGGATTTGTTAAAGACTTTCAAGGAACTTAATAAGGTTATCTCTATCCAGTTTGTTAAGCCTGGTATATTTCATTTTAGCCTGTTCTGCTTCTCCACCATGCCATAATATTGCTTCTTCCAGATTACGGGCCCGGCCATCATGAAGAAAAAATGTGTGGTTGTTTACGGTTTTAATTAATCCAATTCCCCACAAAGGTGGAGTTCTCCATTCAGATTTTGAAGCCAGAAAATCAGTTCTCCCGTCGGCAAGGCCTTCACCCATATCGTGAAGTAACAGATCTGTAAAAGGTCGTATAGTCTGATTTGCCATTTCTGGAAATACTGCATCTTTCCCAGTAACCATTTTAGGAGTATGGCAAAGATGACAACCTAATTCATTAAATAAAGTCTTTCCTGATAACACATTCTGCTCTTTCCAGTTTCTTCTGGCAGGCACAGATAAAGTCTGGCAGTAAAAAACTATTTTCTTTAAAATAGAATCTTGAATCTCCGGCTTCCCTCCTGAGGGAATTGTATCAAAAAGTGCTTTAGATTTTCCTTTTAAATTTTCGTACTGAAAAATTGAGGATGTTATCCCCATATCTCCATTGAATGCACCTGAGGTTTGCTGCAACAAATTTGGTTGATTCGCTTTCCAGCCAAATCTGCCCAAGGTTTTTGTCAGCAAAGTGGCATTCCAAACATAATTGGCCCTGCCAGATATACCATCTGCGTTTACATCGTAAGGATCTGCCGAAGAAAGAATTAAAGATTCTTCTACAGCCTCAAGTAAGCCTAGTCCAGGCAATTGGGGTGCTACGCGGGGAGAAATTAAAATATTGCCCGGGTTTCCATAGGCAAAATCCAAAATAGTATATGTTGGATTTCGTAACGAATATGATGTTCCATCACTATATTTTCCAGGAATTTCAGTATATGTGATAAATGGTTTCCCTTCTGGGATTACTCCCGGAATAGCTTTGTCATTCAACTGATCGCCGTAATCAGGAACATCAACAGGTTCGCCATGAATACCTTCTCCAGGTAGGCTTATTCTCAGCAACATTGAGGTAAACTCACTTTCCCCTTCAATTGGAGGACGTCCTCTCCCATCAAGTCCGTGACATGTACCGCATGAATTTGCGTTTAACATGGGTCCTAATCCATCCCGTGCACTGGTACTTGAAGGTGCTATTACCCATGGCAAACGGAAAAATGAATTCCCTACTGAGAAGTCAGCCGACATGCTGGCGGGCATATTGGATAATTGAAAACCAAATGCATCCTTTGAAGTTGAAATAACAGTTGCACTACCAGCAGATAATTCTTCACCTGGCTCACTTGTCAATCCAACTGGATTAGGACCAGGAGGTACCAAAATTTCTTCAGCGTTCTTTTTCTTACAATTCGAAAAAAGGATACATGCTAAAATGAAAATTACACACTTTTTCATTTAGCAGATTCAATGGCCAAGGCTGCTTTTTTTAATTCATCGCTAAACCCGACCCAAGCCTGGGCAGTATTTTTTATGTGGCCACCCAAATCTGATAAAATAGCCCTGTCAAAGGGAATTCCTATCTGTAATGATTCTGTCACTGCGTTTGAAATGTATTGCGTAGCATTTGCATTATATCCAGGATTTAAACGATCAATCAATGTACTCAAGCTTCTTCCTTTGATAAATAATCCATTTTTTCTTTTGTAAACACCGAGATAGATATTTTGCATACCTAAAGCATTCGTTACAAGATCTACGTGAGTATTATCGCTAAAACAAGAATGTTCATCTTCCTGATTTTTAGTTTCAAGAGCCGGAATTATTCTTTCACCACCAAACTCACCTTTACTCATTTTAGAGATACCATCTAACAACAGGAAACAATTGTAATTAAGAGAAACGTTAACAAGTAAATCAGCTCTATAATTTCCTTTAAACTCTAACCTGACATTAGCTATATCTTGTTTTAACATAAAAACAACCGTTAGCAAATACTGCCGTCTTCTTTCTGCATTAGGCGCAATAGTATAATCAGTAAAACTTCTTTTGCCTGGACTATCTGTATAAAAATCCTGTCCCCATAACAAAAATTCTATTGCATGGTAGCCAGTTGTAACTGAAGCATCCCCCAACTTTTCATTAGCCTCACGTAAAGTATTATAATTAATCTCTTTATAGTTGAGCGTATCATTAATGATACCTTTATAAACATTAGTGGCTTTGCTACTGTCATACACATAGTCTATATAAGCTTCATCAAGGGGCCAGCCATTTATATAGCTTTCATAATTATCAATTGGTCCTTCCACGCCACGATACGCTTCAGTTTGGCCATACATTATTCTTGCTCTTTTCCAGGCATATTTGCAGGCTTCAAATTTTTCTGCAGTTGGTGAATTGCAAAATGCTTCAATATGAATAGATAAACTATCTACAGTTGAGTAAGCATCTTCATATACCGCATCTCCAATATTCAGGTATGTGTTCAATACCTCTTTTTCCAATAGGGCAAGTGATTCAGTTTCCGGCGCAGGAGAAGGCGTTTCATCAACACTCTTTTTTTTACAGGAAAACGTTAAAGTTATTCCTAAAATTAATATTATTATATACCTCATTTTCAAATGATTAATCACCGTCGCCACTTGCGTATGTTATATATACACCTAGAACAGAAACCATTTCTGATTTTATATGCCTTGTAAATTTTTGCAATTCCAGGTATAATTCCTGAGCCTGTGCCGGATTTGATTTTAGTAATTCGGAGAACCTCCCGGATGGCAATCCATTCAATTTAGTTCTAATAATTTCAAATTGCTGAACAGTAGCTACTGCGATTTCAGGCCCTCCGCTTGTTTCCAATAAATATTCCTGAAGTCCAGGACCATCATATCCTCTTTTATTTCTTCCGTACCATAAATTTTCGATTGCATAAAAATTGTTTTTCATACAATCGAAAGAATACCCTGAATAATAAGCTTCAACCTGATTGGAATAAAATACTGGTTGCCCATTTTGAACCACTCTCCCACTTGGTATTCCAACCTTATAATTTTTCAGGTTTTCATAGTCAACAATTAATTGCTTCATTAATAAAGCTGTAGAGCTTGTTGCACTTGTACCATTGTTACTAATAAAATCAGACTTATAAGTATGCCAGCCAGCCACAGCGGCATTAGAACGATTTTTCACGTCCATCGCAATTAATTTCAAATAATTGATCCGATTCGGTGAAGCTTTAAAATTATTTAAAATAGTAGAATCATTATCGTTTAAATCAAAAAGAAGATAATCAAGTGCATTTAGTCCTCTGCTAGGTAAATCAATATCGTTCAGGTTCTGAAAATTATTTTTTATGAAATTTTCAATTGCTTCAGGATTGGATGGAAAGATATCAATGTAATCTACTTTAGGAAAGACATCACCTTCCCCAAACTGTTCCAAGGGTGGTCCAAAGCGAATGGCAGAACAATATTGCCAGGCTATAAAAGTAGTTTTCAATTCATTCTGCAATGAATCTAACCTGCTTTGTGTGGGATTTTGAGAAAATAATAAAGTCACATTGTAAAGATTGTTGGCCGCTGTACTAAAATCTGTCAGAGAAGGGGTGATGACATTATCTGAATAATTCACCAACATGGAAGTCCGGTCGAAGTTGTTGGTTTCAACCTTATCTTGCTCTTTCTTTTTACAGGAAAAAGCAAACATCAACACACAAACGGCCAACAAACTATTTAATCTCATCATATAAATAAGTATTTTTATTAAAACGCCTTAGCATCTAATTGATAACTTGTAGCTAAGGAATTATAGGCAGTAGCTACTTTAGTTGTATCATTCATTGACCAACTGTTGTTTCCCAAATCAAGAATAATCCCATCAAGAGTTGCAGAATTTATTTTCTTTTCAGGATGTGAACGTAATCCCTTAAGAAACCCTATTCCTTCACTAAAAGCACTATTTCGTCTTGTAAGATCAGAATTTATAATATTAAGCCTTGTCCTTCTTAAATAAGTAATCGCCATTCCAGCTGCAGTTCTACTCAGTTCAGTACGGATTGTTTGTGCATTTTGTAATATATAAACCTCATCGTTAGCCTCAATCGCAGATCTGCCATTAATAAATGATAACATAATTTTAGGGACATTTGAACCCAACCTATCATCGTTCGTACCTAAATACTCACCCCAAAAAGGCAATTCTGGCCTTGTTACTTTGTAATTTATGAAGTCCGGAGTTACTCCCAGGTAGGCAAAAGATTTGTCCCACGTTTGTAGTCTAATTTCTTTAGATTGATTTTTCAAATTATTGTCAGCTAACAAAACAGAACAGATCTGATAAAGTTGTAGAGATCCCATTAATTGTTTTTCTATCAGTTCGTAAACTGCAATCCCATTGGCATCATACAATTTGAAAGCCGAGGTTGTGGTAGCTTGTTTTACGCC
>JACMRH010000520.1 GCA_014376535.1 Cytophagales bacterium
ACGAAGGGGATTATTATAATACAGGTAGAGAAACTTTTATTGCTCCAGTAGAATGGATTGATGGATGGCCTATCATCAACCCTAATAATGAAGAAGTAAAGTTTCAGTATCCTGTAAGCTGGAAAGAAGTTAAACAAAAAGACGGTATCCCGATGAACGGTAATTTCAACTATACCTATTTATTTAAGGATAGCCTAGAAGCTGATTTTCTATTTCTTAGAACTTATGATCCGTCGTGGTTTAGTTTTACAGATCCAAAAGGGTATTTAACATTGAATCTATTACCAGAGACAGCAATGGGAAATAAAAACCCTGCATTTATTGGTAAACGTCAGCAGCATTTAACTGCCGAAGCTTCCACAGAATTAAACTTTTCGGCTAATCAGGAAAATGAAAAAGCAGGGCTGATGATTTTCCAAAGTGAAACTCATTTCTATTTTATATGCCGTTCCAAATCTGGAACTAAAAATGTTATTCAACTATTTAAAGCAGGAGAGAAAGAAGATAATATGGAATTGATCAAAGAGGTGTTTTTGGATAACTCTAGTGATAAAGTTTTCTTTAAGATAAATGCGGAAAAGGATAAATATTCATTTTCATATGCCACAAAAAAGAATGATTGGATTCTATTGAAAGGCGACATGGACGGAAAATACCTAAGTACAAGATCGGCAGGAGGTTTTGTTGGATCTCTGTTTGCAATGTATGCTACATCTAGCGGTAAAATCTCTAAAAATAAAGCTTCTTTTAAATGGCTAAATTATAAAGGAAACGATGAAACTTTTAATTGATAAAAGCATGTTGAAAAAGAATAGATTTTTCGCATTGAATACCTTATTATTTCTGTTTGCTGCATGTTCCACTACAAAAAGTAATTTGAGTGATACAAACAAAGGCTTAAAAAATTATTATCAGGATTATTTCCCCATCGGAGTTGCAGTTGCCCCAAAGGACGTATCTGGTCAGCAAGATAGCTTTATATTAAAACACTTCGCTAGTCTTACTCCTGAAAATGCTATGAAGATGGGGTATATCCACCCTAAAGAAAAAGAGTATAACTGGCATGACGCAGATGAAATTGTTGAATTTGCTGTTAAAAACAATTTAAAGGTCAGGGGTCATGCATTATGTTGGCATGAGCAAAATCCGAGCTGGTTATTTAAAAGTGAAACTGGAGGGCAGGTAAGTAAGGAAGAATTATTAAAAAGATTACGAAACCATATTTATACAGTTGTAAATCGTTATAAAGGAAAAGTATATGCATGGGATGTAGTGAATGAGGCTATAGATGATGACAGTACAAAATTTCTTAGAAACTCACTGTGGTATCAGATATGTGGGGAGGATTTCATATCCAAAGCTTTTGAATACGCTCATGAGGCAGATCCAGAAGCTAAACTTTTTTATAACGATTACAATACCGAGCGGCCAGAAAAAAGAGAAAGGGTATTTAAATTATTAAAAAAATTAGTTGATGCCGGAGTGCCAATTAATGGTGTCGGCTTACAAGCTCATTGGTCTATTTATGAACCTTCACAAAAAGAACTCAAAACAACTATAGAGCAGTTTTCTTCGCTTGGGCTCAATATCCAAATTACCGAACTAGATATGTCAATTTATCCATGGGAAAAAGAAAGAAGACAAAAAAGGGTTGGTGAAATAGATACTTTAACACCAGAACTTGAGCAAATGCAGATTGATCAATACTCAAAAGTCTTTAAAATTTTCAGACAATATAGAAAAAACATCACTGGAGTTACTTTCTGGAATCTTTCAGACCGTTCCACTTGGTTGGATAACTATCCTGTACCAGGAAGGAAAAATTATCCACTTCTTTTTGATCAGGAATTTAAACCAAAAAAAGCATATTGGGAGGTGATAGATTTTAAAAAGAAATAAAGGATTAAGCATTATACTTTGATGGATTATAATAGTGGAAACTTCAACTCATTTATAATAGAAAATTATAGTCTAATAAATAAATTCAAACTTCGATCAATACTTTTTAAAAGTTGATTAATACTATATTTGATAAAACCAATTGTGTACTTAAACCCAAACCGTCCAAATCATACTAACTATAAATATTTTTTGAATGATTAAACGATTTCTATACATCATCTTATTTCTTATCCTTTGTCTAGATACTTTTGGACAAAAGCTTGATTTTAATTTCATCAATTTAGGAACTAACGAAGGTCTCTCCTCTAATACGGTTAATTCAATTCTGAAAGATAGCTACGGGTTTATGTGGTTTGGAACAGAGGATGGTTTAAATAAATATGATGGTAATCAATGTATTATTTATAGGAATAAAAGCAATGATCCCAATAGTATTCCTTCAAATGACATTTTTACCATTTTTGAAGACAAGCAACGTAGGGTTTGGATAGGTACTGGAGCAGGCGTTGTGATGTATGACAGGAAAAAGGATGGTTTTACCAGCTTTAAATATTCAAACACTGTAGTTACCTCAATTTGTCAAGCATCTGATGGAAATATCTGGTTGGGGGGATTTGGTGGCGTTGCTATACTGAACCCTTCAACAAAGCAAATTTATGCGCTAGAAATGAAGGGTGCCGACAATATGCCATTACCACTAAATACGGCGTCATATCTGTTTCGTGACCACAAAAACCGTATTTGGATGGGTAACAATACGGGATTATATCTTTATAAAAATGATAAATCTACATTCAGACGTTATTTTCATGTTGACAATGATCCCCATTCTCTCTCTGGGAATGAAATAAGTGCTATTTGTGAAGATCATCAAGGCCAAATCTGGATAGGAACATTAAATGGATTGAGTAAGCTGAATGATAAGGAGGATGGATTTTTAAATTTCCAACATCAGGATAAAAATTCAAATTCTTTAAGCAGTAACCTAATATATTGCATTGCTCCAGATAGAAATGGCAGTTTGTGGTTAGGAACAGAAGAGAGCCTTAATATATTAGACATAAAAACCGGGAAAGTATCTAGGATCAAGAGAAGCGCCAGGAGTGAATATAATATGGTAGGAAAATCCGTAAAATCCATATTGATAGATAATGAGGGAATTCATTGGGTGGCTACATTTCGTGGAGGAGTAAATAAGTATGATAAAAATCTGGTTTTTTTCAATTTAATAGAAAGTAACCTATATGATCCTAAAGGACTGAGTTCGCCTGTGGTCACTTCCTTTGCAAAATCAATGGATAAGAATCAACTCTATGTGGGTACTGACGGGGGAGGCTTAAATCTGTTTAATATAGTTAGTGGTGCTTTCCAGCATGTTACTCTTCCAAATATATCTAACAGTGCAAATTTAGCAATATTGGCGATGGAGCGAGTAGGTTCCGAAATATGGATTGGAACATTTTTACAAGGTATTTTTATTTTGGATGAAGGAACTGGTCAAGTTCGTCATGTACAATCTGGGAATGATGGAGAGCATATTTCAGGAAATGATATCTTTTGTATAAATCAAGATAGCTGGGGGAGAGTTTGGTTAGGAACAAATGGGAATGGAGTAAATTATTATGACCCTAAAACTAAAAAATTTGTAAATTTTTCTAATAAGAATGACGAGGAATTGATGATCGTCAGAAAAGGTTACATCAGAACTATTGAAGAAGATAAAAATCAGCAGATATGGATTGGCTCCAGAGGCGCAGGAATAGCAGTATACAATCCTTTTTCTAAGAAAATAAAAGTAATTAACAGTGCTAACAGCCTGCTACCAAATAATAATGTTAATTACATTTATTCTGCAACTAATGGATTAGTGTGGATTGGTACATCAGGAGGAGGTCTTACTCGATATGATCAGAATTCCTCAAAAATGAATAGCTATTCAGAGGAAAGTGGTTTGGCAAATAATGTAGTCAATATGATTCTCGAGGATAAGCAGGGTAAAATTTGGGTCACCACTAATAAAGGAATTAGCAGCTTTGACCCTATTTCTAAAACGTTTAGGAATTATTCTCACTATAATGGTGTACAGAGAAGTCCTTTTGTACTTGGTGCGGGATTAAAATATGCTGATGATAAATTGTTTTTTGGTGGCGCTGAGGGCTTTAATTTTTTCAATCCGAATATAGTACATTCAAGGACTTACATTCCCAAGTTAGTATTAACAGACTTAATCGTTTCAAACCAAAGTGTTTCTCCTGCAGAGGATTCTCCAATTTCAGAGCATATATCGGTCGCGAAGCGTATTTTATTGGACTTTAAACAGAATTTTTCTATTAGTTTTGTTGCTCTGAATTATACGTCTCCACAGGATAATAGGTACTTCTATAAGTTGGAAAAATTTGATAAAGAATGGAATAATGCAGGAAAGTCAAATACTGCTTTTTATACCAATCTTGATCCCGGTGAGTATACATTTAAAGTGAAAGCGACGAGCGAAGCGGGGGATTGGACGACTAAGGAAACTACCATTAAAATTTACGTCAAACCACCATTTTGGAGAACGTATTGGGCTTATGGATTGTATATTATTTTAACAATTGCTATTCTATTTTACATTAGGTACAGAGGCATACAAAAATTAAAGGAAGAATTTGCCCTTCAACAAGAAAAAGCAAAAGTCCAACAATTCATAGAAGAAGAACGTAGGGAAGCAGAAAGAGTACATGAGTTTGATCAGTTGAAAATTAAATTTTTGACCAATATCAGTCATGAGTTTCGGACACCGATATCTTTGATTATTGGGCCTGTAGATCAACTCATACAAAATGATGTTAATAGTAGTTCAACTCATGGACAACTAAACATTATTAAACGTAATGCGAGGCGATTATTAAATTTGGTTAATCATTTACTGGATTTTAGAAATATTAAAACTCATGAGGAAAAATTGAACCTCACAGAAGGAGATTTTATTGCATTTTCGAGGGATCTTTCCGAATCATTTGAAGACCATGCAGAAAGAAAACATATCCAGTTTAAGTTCAATAGCAACCTAAGAGATTATTATACACTGTTTGATCATAATAAAATTGAGCGAATTCTTTTTAATCTTCTTTCTAACGCCTTCAAATTTACCCTGAAAGGAGGAATGGTTGGTTTAGAAATTAGTGAGAATAAGGAGAAAAATGGATTATTAGTTACCGTCACAGATACTGGTATTGGAATTAGAGAAGATTACAAAGAAAAAATATTTGATAGATTTTTTCAAAGTGATTCTACTGCTTTGATATTAAATCAAGGCAGTGGAATTGGACTTTCCATAGCTCAAGAATTTGTTAAAATTCATGATGGAAGCATCAGAGTGGAGAGCACCTTGGGAAAGGGAACCACCTTTACCATATCATTTCCTTTTGTTCGATTGGAGGAAGGCCTCAATCAAATACAAATAGAACATGGAAATGAGCAGGTTATAGAGGACGAAGAAATATTTGCACTCGAAGAAGGTGATAACGAAGCCTCAGAAATGAAATTATTTCCAATCATACTAATAGTAGAGGATAATGATGATTTTAGATATTACCTTAAGGAGAATCTAAAAAGCTATTATCGGGTTATTGAAGCAGCAGATGGAAAAGAAGGGTGGCAAAAAGTGCTCTCAAATCATCCACAGCTAGTGGTGAGCGATATCAGTATGCCCAAGGCGAGCGGTATTGATCTATGTCGCAAAATTAAATCTGATAAAAGAACAAATCATATTCCTGTGATTTTATTAACCGCTTTAACAGCTGAGCAGGATCAATTGAATGGATTAGAAACAGGTGCGAACGACTACATGACAAAGCCATTTAATTTTCAGATATTAAATGTCAAAATAAGGAATCTTCTTACGCTAAATCAAAGCTTAAAAAATACTTATTCCAAACAGGTCAAAGTATTGACATCAGAGGTTGAAGTTGTTTCGCAGAACGATCGTTTGTTAAATAAAGTCTTACAATATATAGAGGAGAATCTCAATAACCGCCAGCTATCTGTGGAAGCCATGAGTAAACATATCGGTATGAGTAGGGGGTCATTATACAGCAAATTACTAGAACTAACAGGTGAAACACCTGTTGAATTTATTAGGTCATTAAAATTAGATAAGGCAGCCATTTTACTCGAAAAAAGTGACCTAAATGTTGCTCAAGTGGGCTATGCTGTTGGTTTTGCAAGTCCAAATTACTTTTCAAGAGCTTTTAAAACCCGTTTTGGGATGTTGCCTTCAGAATATATCAATCTTAAAAGGGGAGAAGAGGCTGTTTAAGACAATTATTTAATTAATTAAATTTAAAACAGCTATTTCTTATCAGCTTGTTTTCTCCTATATCGTTGGGTAGCTTATATCAAATTTTCCTATTAAGAGAGGTTATGCTTTTCATTTCACAATGATCTTGATCTTCTATAGATTCAAATAAATGTTTTTCTCACATTTTAATTTTTTTCTGGTCGTTTTTTTTCCGCTTTCTCTTTCATTTTGCCCTATTTGAACATTTAAATAACAAGTTTAAACAATTGTGCAGTCCTGAAAATTAAAATCAATATATATTTGATTCAACTAATTATAAGTCTGTACTTAATTATGATCAGACAAAAACTAAAATTAAATAAGGTAGATGCCAATGCACAACCTTCTTAATTTATATTAACCAAACATACATACATGTAATAGCTTTTTTGAATGCTTTAAAAGGTATCCTGAAAAGTATTTGAAAATAAGATTAGGATGATGCTTAACATGGGTTTAAGTATCTGAGATTAACGGAAAATAATTGTCGTGACAATCTATCCTATCTAATATTATCTGTATGTAAGAGTATGAAATTAAATTATAAACTAAACCAAAATTAAATGATGAAAAATTACTTTCCCACAATCCTAAGTTTCTGATTTACTAAGCAGTTTTTTATGTATAGTACTTAAAGAACAGCAGCATTTTGAAATAATGCTATGTATTAAAATTTTATTTCTTTTAACATTTTAACAATGGAAAAAAACAGCTTAATCATTAGAGGTTTTTGCCAAAAATTATGGGGCAAAATATTTTTAATTTCTAAAATTTATTACACTTTACTTATACTTTTTCTTCTGATTAACTCTGCTTTTGCTCAAAATAAGCAAATAGTAACTGGTAAAGTCGTTGACATTAAACAGGTTCCGCTAATTGGTGTAACAGTGACTGTAAATGGTGGTGGAATGAGTACACAAACCAACTTAAATGGAGAATTTTCTATCGAAGTTCCAAAAATTTATAACCAAGTAATCATATTCAAATTCATAGGAATGACTACCCAGGAAATAACGCTAAACGGGAAAACTCAGTTGAAAGTAATTATGGAGGATGATGTTTCACAGCTTAATGAAGTAGTAGTTGTGGGATATGGTGTTCAAAAAAAGCCAAATGTTGTTGGAGCCATCACTCAGGTTAATAGCGAAACTCTTGAGCGTACTGGAGGTGTATCAAGTTTAGGTGCTGCATTAACAGGAAATTTACCTGGCGTGATAACAACAGCCAGCAGCGGTATGCCGGGAGAGGAAGATCCACAAATCCTAATTAGAGGACGTAGTACATGGAATAATGCAAGTCCATTAGTATTAGTTGATGGTGTTGAAAGATCTATCAATAATATTGATATCAACTCTGTAGAATCTGTAACTGTATTAAAAGATGCATCCGCAACAGCAGTTTTTGGTGTTAAGGGTGCCAATGGTGTCATTCTCATTACTACAAAAAGAGGTAAGGATGGAAAAGCTGAAATTAGAGGATCTGTAAACACAGTATTGAAATCAGTTTCTAAACTTCCTGGTAAGCTGGATTCTTACGATATGTTTAACGTACGAAACAATGCGATCGAAAATGAACTTGCATTGACACCAACTGCCTGGGCTTCTTATCAGCCAATGGATATCATGTTGAAATACAGAAACCCTGCAAACATAGAGGAGGCAGAACGTTATCCGAATGTAGATTGGGTAAACACGTTGTTTAAAGACAACGCTATGTCATATAATGCAAACATAAATGTTAGTGGAGGAACCCCATTTGTTAAATATTTCACTTCGGTAGATTATTTAGATGAAGCCGATTTATTTAGAAGGTTTGAAAATAATAGAGGTTACGGAGGTGGTTATGGTTTTAACAGGCTTAACGTTCGTAGTAATTTAGATTTTCAACTAACTCCTTCTACTGTTTTCAAAACAAATATTTATGGTTCTAGAGGTGTTTCTGAGAGGCCTTGGATTGGGGTAAATCCTTATAATACATGGACTGCAGCTTACTCTACCGCTTCTAATTTATATGTTCCAAAATATTCAGATGGTACATGGGGATATTACAGTCCTAATGAGCAAATGGGTCTAAATTCTGCTCAAATTTTATCAACAAGCGGAATTCAGGACGTCACAACTTCTCGTATCACTACAGATTTTATATTGGAACAAAATTTAGGTTCATTGGTCAAAGGCTTAAACTTAAGGGGTATGTTATCATTGGATAACACTTTTGTAGAAAACCAACGTGGAATAAATGATGCGAATAATGGTGTACAACGTAAATGGATTAATCCAGAAACCGGAGCTGTTATTTACAATCAGACTAAAGATATTAATACTCAATTAGAATTTAATGAAAGTGTTAGATGGGCTAGTAGTGCAGGTGCTGTTGATAATAGTGCTACTTACAGAAGGATGTTCTCCCAGTTGCAACTAAACTATGCCACAACTATAGCGAAAAATAATAATATTACCGCTATGGGTCTTTGGAGCCGTGATCAGTTTGCCAATGGAAGTATTATACCTTCCTACAGAGAAGATTGGGTATTTAGAACAACCTATAACTATGCAGGTAAATACACTTTAGAATATAATGGAGCTTATAATGGTTCTGAAAAATTTGGACCTGATTATCGTTTTCAATTTTTCTCTTCTGGAGGATTAGGATGGGTGATATCGGAAGAAAAGTTTTTGAAATCAGTAAATTTTATAGACATTCTAAAAGTTAGAGGTTCTTATGGTCAAATTGGTGATGATAGTGGAGCTCCAAGGTTTGCCTACTTATCTAACTGGAACTATGGCGGCAAAACAAGATTAGGAACTACCGGTGTAGACGCAGAACAAAGTCCATATACTTGGTACACTCAATCAGGAGTTGGAAATCCAAATGTACGTTGGGAAAAAGTAGTTAAAAAGAATATAGGATTTGAGTTTGGATTCTTTAAAAATTTAATTAGCGGAAGTGTAGATTTTTTCCAAGATGATCGTAGCGATATCCTAAGTTCTGGCGGAAATAGGGCCATTCCATCTTATTTTGGAGCATCTGCACCCGTAGCTAACAAAGGTAGAGTAAAATCTAAAGGTTATGAATTTGACATAAAATTTAATAAGTCAATTAATAAAAACCTTCGTTTTTGGACTAATATAAACTTTACAAGAGCAACAAACGAAGTTTTAGAAGCAGATGTACCTCAATTGTTGGATTTATATTCAAAGCCTATTGGCAAGCAGATTGGACAGGCATATTCTTATGTAAGCGCTGGTTATTATAACAACTGGGATGAGCTTTATGCCAGTACACAACATAACGTAAATGATAACCAGAAAATACCAGGTAATTATCAAATTTTAGACTATAACGCTGATGGTGTGATAGATGCAAATGATAATATTCCTTTTGGATTTTCAGGGGCACCAGAAAACACCTATAACGCAACTCTGGGCTTTGACTTTAAACGATCCAGTTTCTTTACTCAATTTTATGGCGTTAACAATGTAACAAGACAAGTAGTGTTGGGTACCTTTTCATCTCAAAATCCTGTTGCTTATGAAGAAGGATCATATTGGTCAAAAGAT
>JACMRH010000521.1 GCA_014376535.1 Cytophagales bacterium
CCGGGATTCATGGTAAGACAATAACCTGTTAGGCCGCTTTCGCAGTTTTTGCAATGTCCGCATCCAATGTTAAAAGGCATACATACTATGTCGCCTACTTTAATTTGTGTTACAGCTTTTCCTACTTCTACAACCTTGCCCATATTCTCATGACCAAGTATATTTCCTTCTTCCATATCAGTGCGACCTTCATACATGTGCAAGTCAGATCCACAAATATTTGCTGAAGTTACTTTCACCAATACATCAGTTGGCATTTCAATTTTTGCATCGG
Source organism: Cytophagales bacterium (assembly GCA_014376535.1). Lineage (GTDB taxonomy): Bacteria > Bacteroidota > Bacteroidia > Cytophagales > UBA9547 > UBA9547. The sequence continues at coordinate 275 of JACMRH010000521.1, forward strand.
GCATTTCTGTAACTCTCACATCGTATGCGCCATAATAAACAAGTGCTTTCATATATAAATTATTTAATTTTGTGAGATAATGGCGCTCTATTTATATTTTTTGTGAATTGACAGTCTGAATCTTATGCAGAAATAGAATTTTATAAGTCAATATTTACATTTTCTTTTAATCGCTATTGCACCTTCGTGATTTTAGTAAAAAATTTGTGCCAGTAGTGACAGATACAATCATTTTCAAAAAGTTTACCCGCCCGCGCTCGCATGTTGCGAGTGTGAGCTATGTGTCTTGTCCTGAAATAGGTTTACACAAACCTAAGACAAATGGAGAGATATGTAAAGACGTACAAAAGCAAATGGCAGAATCAATACACTGAAGAATTTAAGAGAAGTATCTGTGAAGAATTTCTGAAAGGAACAGCTACACTCAGATCAGTAGAACGCAAATATCAAATTGGTAATTCCAGGTTAAATCACTGGTTAATCGAATTTGGATACAAGGTTAAGAAGCCCTATATTTTGGAAACAACTGTTATGGCCCCCGCTAGCGCGAGTTTGTAACTCGTGCTTCTTTCTCTCTGCTAAATGAAATCAATATCGATAATACCTTTTCCTCCGCTATAATCAATAGCACTGCTGTATTTCCAATGCCAAGGTTCCATTACAAATCCTGCTTCTACTGGATTGTTGTGGATATAGTCTGTTTTTTGATCTATGACTTCAGAACTCCAAAGTTCTATTGGTTTATTATGTTGCTGCCAAAACTGTAACTTATCAACATTGCTGTTTTTAAGACCCGCTCTTTCCATCATCCATAACATCCATTCTCTTCTGCTTTCTGTCGGATTTTCTTTAATAAGAGCGGTAAGTTGTTTAGAAGTATGCTTCTTCATTTCACCAAGTGTTTTTCCTGGTTGATCTGTTTTTGATCGAAAAATTAAATGAACATGACTTGGCATGATACACCAGGCATATATTTCCATTCCTTTTTCTTTCCTGCAAAATTCCAGACTTTTTGATATTTCCCAGAAATATTGATCCCTAACAAATACGTCAATCCAATAAACAGTAGCAAAACTTACAAAGTATAAACCTTCTTTATTGTTGAATTTATATTTCCTGCTCATTTGGTTTTAAAGCAGAAACTTAACTAATAATTAGAAATTTTTACATATAGGTATCGGTATAAGCACGAGTTGCAAACTCGCGCTAGCTCCTACCGGATGGTTACAGTCTCGCGCTAGCTGGGGACAGACTACGGATAGATGGTAATGCTCATTATTTGAATTGTGCTTTCCTGCTCGTTCAAACATCCATAACATCCATTCTTTTCTGCTTTCGCCCGGATATTCTTTAATGGCAGCAAGAATAGTTTTAGAAGTATGCCTTTTCATATCTCTAATGATATCTTCCATTTTATCACCACATGTTCCAATTATTAAATGAACATGGCTTGTCATGATGCACCAGGCATATAGTTCCAATCCTTTTTATACAATACTTAAGACTTGCCACCACAATGTCTTTGTATTCTTTTCTGATAAATACATCTATCCAGTTTACAGTAGCAAAGCTTACAAAGTATAGCTTTTCCTGATTCCTGAATTTATGAACTCTGCTCATAGACCTATGATCTTAAAGCCAAATATAATGACAGTTTGTTTATACGTTAAGCTGAAAGCTTAAGACAAAATAGGTCCAAGTTACGCTATCGCTAAACTTGAACCAGGTAAGAGTTTTGGAAACTTGGAACAGTTAGGGATTTGGAACTGACAAAAGAGGGCAAGGGATCGGATGATTTATGTTAAACTTAAAGCTTTTTGAAGTCTCTAGAATATCGCTGAGTTTGTTCTCTTTACTTCTGATTATCAAATGAATATAGTTGTTCATTATAACCCATGCAAATACTTCCAACCCCTTATTAGTCTGACAGTAACATAGGCTATCCAGTAATATATCAATGTAGATTTTGCGTGTAAAAACATCTACCCACTGACGGGCTGTACAAGTAAATAAAATATAATCCTTCCTGGTCGTAAACTCTGTAGGTTTGTGCCATGTGGCAAAAGTACTGTAATCGGATTGCAAATCCTCTTTATCTGTAGTTCGACATTACAAATGTCGAACAGGGGGGTTTTGGAAACTTGGAACAGTTAGGAACCAGGCAAGAATTTTGGAAACTTGGAACAGTGTGGGGGATTATCTATATTGAGTTGGATTATATTTTATTACATTAGGTAAATGAACAGATTGAGGTGTCCAAGCATCTACAACATCAATAGTATAGGCTCTTGATCCTGGTAATTTTTCAAAAGCTATCTTACCAGTATATTGTCCATTTTCCCACCTAACCTCAAAAAAATAATGCAGAAAGGTTAAATCACTAATAAATTGAGTTTCATAAATGTCTTTTGAAATAGCATTTGGTATAATGTTATCCTTTGACATTTGTATGGTTTTTGCACTTTCACTTAAGAGTACATCCATATCAATATGACCTTGCGGATCTTTTTTTTGGAAATTTACTTTAAATGCATATTTCCATTCATCTTTCATTTCGAATTCAATTTTCTTGAATGGATATTTACCGATATTTCCTACACTAAATTTTACTATTTGAAGCTTTGAATTTCTAATATCTTCACAAATAGATATATATATGACAGGAAAATTGTCATCACCCGTTAAATTCTTTATTGTTTCATTTGAATTTTCAATTATCTTAGATAATAATACTTTGTTTTCCCTATTAAGTCTTTCATTCTCTTCCTTGTCTTTGGCCTCCTCCGACCATTGTATCCATGCAGCAGCTACAGTAATGAGAGCACCAATCGTAATAACTATAGGAAGTAACATAGCTTTAATTTTCATAAGTAACATTAATACAGAAAGCTTAACAAAATAGGGTTCAAGTTACGCTATCGCTAAACTTGAACCAGGCAAGAGTTTTTGAAACTTGGAACAGAGAGGGGTTTTCTTTAATGGCAGCAAGAATGGTTTTTGAAGTATGCCTTTTCATATCTCTAATGATATCTTCCATTTTATCACCACATGTGCCGATTATCAAATGCACATGGCTTGTCATAATGCACCAGGCATAAAGTTCAAGTCCTTTCTCTTTAATACAATGCTTAAGACTTGCCACCACAATGTATTTGTATTCTTTTCTGATAAATGCATCTATCCAATTTACAGTAGCAAAGCTTACAAAATATAGCTTTTCCTGATCTCTGAATTTATGAACTCTGCTCATGGACCTCTAATCTTAAGCCAAATATAATGACAGAATGTTTATACGTTAAGCTACAAGCTTAACACAAAATAGGTCCAAGTTACGCTATCGCTAAACTTGAACCAGGCAAGAGTTTTGGAAACTTGGAACAGTGAGGAATACTATAAATATTGATTTAAATCACCTGATTCAATTAAATCAAAAAACTCTTGTTTGGTAATTATAAATGAACTTTGCTCTTTAGCAGTTTTTAATTTTACATTTCCAGGATTGTCACCACAACATAAAAAGGTTAATCCTTTAGTCACACTGCCAGTGACATGTAAACCATAATTATGAGCGATATTTGTAAGATACGTTTTGTCCTCAGGATTGAAGCCAGTAAAACATATTTCAATTTTTGCTTTTCTTGGTTTTCTAGGAATAGAGTAAATAACTTCCCATCCTTCTTTTTCTGTTAGCTGATTTATTTCATTATCTGTTAGACTTGTTTTGGATTTTAGAATACTATATAATCTATCACTAATAATCCTATTTTGGGAAGATTTTAAATTTGGTTCATTGAAAGAAGTTTTAGGAATTTTAACAGTATAACTATAAGTAATCCATGCTAATAAAATAACTAACAAAAAAATAAAAAAATTAAACGATATTATATAAGCAATAGTTAAAACTAAAATACATATCAGGATCATACATCCTTTTGTGTTTTTATTTAATTCGCTTGTATTTGTCTTAATGACTTTTGTTTTCATTCATCAAAAAAAACAATGTTACAATTATAATTAAACTTAAACCAGGAAAGAATTTTGGAGAGAAGGAACAGTATGAATGTTGACAATGGAAGACAAACAACGGATAGATGGGGAGGTAACAGTATAAGGGCTAGAAAATATTAATTTTAAAAAAAATCGAAGTATGGAGTTTGATGAAAAAGTAAAAATAAAAAGAACTGAAACTATTTCTTGTATTAGTGATTTACCAGAACCATTATAACCAAAGAAAAAATTTACCTTCTTCAAATCAGGGATGTCAACACCATTAACTGGGTCGTAAGTCGCAATATTTTTTATTTTTAGTGATTCAATCATGTATCTAAGGTGTCATTTTACGCTTGCAGGTAACATTATTATAGATACAACCCTGTTGCTTCTATTTCCGTTATATTCCTTGCTGTGTTTAAAACCCAACCTTTACAAAAATTATAATAACAGAAAAAATTAATTCAAAAATCATTTATTTGTATAGTGGATGTACAATGGTAGTAAATATTTATTTGAATAGCTATCAGGCAGTCATATGAGGTAATATTTCTCTTAGAATTCCATCTTTTAATTAAGAATTAAGCACCCTAGTACGAGTTTGCAACTCGTACTTTTCCCTTTATTTAAATAGATTACTTCAATCAAGCTTTATCCCGCGCCCCGGATAGCAGTGAAAATCCTGTTTGCATTCAAACACTTACAAATCAAAGCCTCCAATCTCCGCAAAAAGATTGCAACGTATAGCCGGAAAAGGCGCCCATTGTAATTAATAATTGCCCTTTCTTCGCTTTCATCTCTCTCAACCACAACTTCACTTCACCCGAGGATCCCCTTTCACTTCCAATCTCGCAAACTTCTCCACATCCAAACTGGGAAAACCAAACTCCTCTGTCACCTTGCCTAACACCAGATAAACCCCTGCTCCCTGGAAAGGATACCGGGCGAGGATTTGAGCAAAATGGACCGTATCGAAGAAATTGTTTTCATCGTCCAGGAAGGTGGCGAAGCTCATGGTTTCTCCTTTGGAGGTGGGGACAAATTTGTAGGTTACCAGGTTGCCAACCATTTTTACTTTTTTGCCTACCATTTGTAAAAGGTCCTTTGCCTTTACTTCTCCCCGAAAATCTGTTTTTAGCATTTGGAACCGTGTCAAGCTCACAGGGAACTCAAAGAGTTCCAGTTCGTCATAAGCATCTTCCAGCTTGTCCTGCTGCAATTCGGGTAATTCAAATTGCTTAATCGTGGTTTCAAACAGGGACTTACCTTCCGGCTTTTTTCTTTCCCCTTTCATGAAGAGGTACATGTCCCAGAGCAATTGCTTTTTTGTCTGGCCGGTAAAACGGAAAGCTCCCGTGCGGATCAGGATTTCCAGTTGGGTGACAGAGGGGCGGACACGTTTGATAAAGTCCGACAGCCCGAGATAAATGCCGTTCTTATCCCTTTCCGTAATGATCTGCTCCACCAGTTTTTCCTCCAAAGATTTCACATGGATAAAGCCGAGGTAAATGGTACTTCCTTCAATATGGGTCAGGTGTTTGCTCTTATTCAGGTATGGCAATTGCAAATCTGCTCCGCAGATCCGTGCCTCTTCCACATACACCCAGGTGCGGTAAAAACCTCCGAAGTTATTGATGACGGCTGTGATAAATTCCAGCGGATAATAGGCCTTTAAATACAGGCTCTGGTAACTCTGCACGGCATAACTGGCCGAGTGGGCCTTGCAAAAAGAAAACCCGGCAAAGCTTTCTATCTGTCGCCAGACTTCGTTTGTTACACTGTCCTCATAACCACGTGCCTTGCAGTTGGAAAAGTATTTGTCCCGTATTTCTTCCAGGTGTTTTATGCTTCGTTTTTTACCGGAAATGGTTCTTCGCAAGACATCGGCTTCTGCCAGGTCCAGGCCTCCGAAATGGTGACCGATCTTGAGCACGTCTTCCTGGTAGATCATGACCCCAAAAGTTTCTTCTAATTGCTCCTTCATTACCGGATGCAGGTAGGTGAAGCTGTCTGGGTTATTGTAGCGGTAGACATACGTACCCATCATTTTAGACTTGGAAACTCCGGGACGAATGATGGAACTGGCAGCCACCAGCGTCAAAAATTCTTCACAGCGGAGCTTGTGAAACAGCCCCCGCATGTAGGGACTTTCCACATAAAAAGCACCGATTGTTTTGGCTGTTTTGATGCTTCTTTTAATTCCCTCGTCCTGCATGAGCATGGGGAAGTTGTGTACATCCAGCTCTACTCCCTTGTTTGTTTTGACCAGGTTGACGGCGTCTTTGATATGGGCAATTCCCCTCTGGCTCAGTACATCGAGCTTTTCAAAACCGATGGCTTCGGCGGTGTGCATGTCAAACTGGGTGGTCAGAAATCCTTTGGGTGGAAAATCGCAGGCGGTGTAACAGCTGATGGGTTCTTCCGAAACCAGGATTCCCCCTGCATGGATGGTTCTGTTATTGGGGAAGTCCTGCATGAACTCCCGGAAGGCATGCAGTTCCTTGCTCAGCTTGGTTTGGTTGATGGCGGCATTGGGATGGGCAATGAGGTTGTCAATTTCTCCTTTGGGCAAACCAAATACTTTTCCCAGTTCACGCAAAGGTGCCCTGTCTTGAAAAGTACCCATGGCACCAAGCAGGGCTACATGTTTTTGCCCGTATTTTTTGAACAGGTATTCGGTGACATCGTCGCGTTCTTTCCAGCTAAAATCTATGTCAAAATCCGGGGGTGATTTTCGTTTAGGATTGAGGAAGCGTTCGAAATAAAGGTTCAAGGCAATGGGGCAAACATTGGTAATCCGCAGGCAATAGGCCACCACAGAATTGGCCCCACTTCCCCGACCCACGGTATAGTAACCTTTGTTAAAAGCATAGGAGATGAGGTCCCAGGTGATGAGAAAATAGGAGCAAAAACCCATGACATCAATAATGGCCAGTTCTTTTTCCACCCGCTCCTTTGCCTCTTTGTGATGGGGACCGTAGCGGTATTCCAGGCCTTCGTAGGTCAACTTGAAAAGCAATTCTTTGTCTTCCGGATCGCTTCCGGTAAAGGTCTTTTTGTTTTTGACAGTGGTAAAATCAAAATCGAAAGAGCAGTCATCGATGATTCTTTTGGTGTTGTGCATCAGCTCAGGATGGGAGCCAAAGGTTTTTCGGAGATTTGTTGGGTTCACCAGATGTTCTTCCTGTCCGGAGATTTGGTGTGGTAGCAATTGCGTTTGCAAAATGTTCCGGTCTATTGCTAAAAGGTTTTTATGTAATTCGTATCCTTCTTTGCCATTGTGCGTGATGGTATTTTCCATCACCATCCGGTACAGATGTCTTCTTGGCTCGAATGCTATTTTATTGAGGTTCTTTTGTCCGATGCCTATAAACTCATTCTCTTTAAGAGTTTCAAACATCCTTTTGCCATAGGGATAAACAAGATAACAGTTGTCCAGTACAGGCTTTTCAGGATATAGCTGTTTGTTCCGGTTGCACCCGGTGATCAGTTCATTGATTTCTTTAAAGCCTTCATTGTTTCGGGCGATCGCGTAATACAGTTTTTCATCTCCAATGCGAAATTCTGCTCCGACAACTGGCTTAATTCCATTCTCCCTGCACAGGCGAACGAAGTCCAGGCTTCCTGTTGTATTGTTGATGTCGGTGAGGGTCAAGGCCTCATGCCCCATTTTGGCCGCTGCCTGAATAAGGTGTTCCAAAGGCATGGTTCCATACCGGAGGCTGTAAAAAGAATGTGCGTTCAGGATCATGCTGCTTTTATTAAGGTGATGGCATGTGCCACAGCTTTAGCGCCGTACTTGTGCCTGATCTTGTCAAGTGCCTGGTATAGTTTTACATGTTCTTCCGTTTCTTCAAACAAATGGATCTGGTGATGCCCGCTTACCAGTTTGCTGAATTTGATTCCGATTAGTCGCACCAAAACCCGCCTTGTATAATTCTTTTTGAACAGGTCCATGACCGTATTGTATAAAACTGTATCTGAAGAAGTAAAAGGGATGGAACGATCAAAAGTATAAGTTTGAAAGTCTGTATACCTAATCTTGAGCGTGACGCAGCCTGTCAGTTTCTTTTTGTTTCGCAACTCAAAAGCGGTTTCAAACACCATTCTATTGAGCGTGTTTTTTAGCTGGTAAATGTCAATGGTATCTTCAGGAAAAGTCTCTTGCGTACCGATGCTCTTTTGCTCACTGTAAGGGATAACAGGAGAATTGTCCAAGCCATTCGCCTTTTTCCAGATGATGATGCCATTTTCACCCAAAACCATTTCCATCCTTTCAATGGGCATTTGCTGAACGGTTTCAATTTTAGATACACCCAATTGCCGGAGTTTCATGTGGGTCTTCTCTCCTACCATCGGGATTTTGTCAATAGTTAATGGGGCCAGGAATTCTTTTTCGTTTCCTTCATGTACAAACTTTTGCCCGTTTGGCTTTCCTTCATTTGTAGCGATCTTGGATACAGTTTTATTCACTGACAAGCCGAAAGAAATAGGCAAACCTGATTCTTTGGTAATTTTTCGTTTCAGTTCGCTGGTAAAAAGCAGGCTGTTTTTGAGATAACGATCCATGCCAGATATGTCCATGTAGTGTTCATCAATAGAGGCTTTTTCAACAACCGGACATTGTTCTTTTATAATTTCTGTGACCTGATTGCTGTACTTGGTATAATGCTCATAATCGCCCCGCACAAAAATTGCTTCCGGACAAAGCATCCTTGCCATTTTGCCGGACATGGCTGCATGCACACCAAATTTCCGGGCTTCATAGCTACAAGAACAAACCACTCCACGTTCGGCACTGCCGCCCACGATGATGGGTTTTCCGATCAGCGAAGGATTATTCAGCCTTTCAACAGAAACAAAAAAACTATCAAGATCCATGTGTACTATTGCTCTTTGCATGTCCGATAAGTTATAATTTGATTACCTTTGTCAGGAATTATGACATTAGATTGTCGTATATTATAACAATGCCAACATGAAAAAGCAAGCGGTATATTTTGCTTCCAACCTTAAGTTCCTAAGGAACAGGAGAAAAGTAGTACAGGAAATATTAGCAAATGCATTGGAACTCTCACGCAGTAAAATTGCAGCCTATGAAAGTGGGCAAACAAAAAATCCTGGCATGGAAGAATTGATTTCAATGAGCAGATACTTTAAAATTTCTATTGATCTGTTGCTTCAGGAAGATTTGAGCAAGTATTCAGAGTATAAGTTGATGGAGATTGAAACATCCATGGCCTATGCACAGGGAAAAGGATTAAAAATTATTATCTTTTCTTAAACACTATAGGTAGAGAATATAACAGAATGTTATTGTTGTAGTAGATTATAAATTTCTTTGCTAAAGAAAAAAATAAAATTTAATTTATCTCATCAGTTATGATTCTGTATCTTTTTTTTATTAAAAAAATTTATAGCGCCAATTCTGATAATCACCTTCTTAAGCTTAATCAGGCCCAATTATTGTTCAGGCAACCTGATTGATTTTGAAAATTTTACCTACAATAAATATAAATAAAAATTGTTTGGTGGTTCAAAAATGGTGAAATAATTTGCTGCAATGTGGCACGATTAATTAATAAATAAGCTCAAATAAATATTCATACTATGCCACAGAAAGCAGCAGAACACCATAAAAAAGCATCCGAAAGTCACAAAAAAGCTTCGGAAAGTCATTCAAAAGCAGCAAAACACCATGAAGATGGGGAACATGAAACAGCAGCTAAACATTCTAAAGAAGCTGATGATCATCATGAAGAAGCTAAGAAGCATTCTTCATCGGCAAAGGAACACGCAAAGACTGCCAAGAAGAAATAATGCAAACAAAATGGCCACTGAAAAGTGGCCATTTTGTTTATCCAACCATATTGACTCTGAACATATTGACTCTGATTTTTCTTAATATTGCCAGGATAGCAGAGTAAATCCTTTTTGCTCCAAACTTTTCCAATAAATTCATTTACTCTCCGCAAAAAGATTGAAACACAAATGTAACGGGAGTTTGAAATTTGTGGGCATTACTTTGCGTGCCTGTATCCTACATTCCTCAATCCTGCATCAACCACCCCGGCCTAAGGGCCACCCCTCCTAAAAAAGGAGGGGAGTTCAGAGAACTCATTTCCTTTCTGCTTGTAGTAAAGAGTGTATAAAAAACATTCAGGCAAGCCTCTTACAACCGCCTGACTCCGCGCCCAGGATAGTAATGTAAATCCTTTTTGCTCCAAACTTTTTCAAATCAAAGACATCTCTCTCCACAAAAAGATTGGAACAGATAGCCTGAAATTGGCGCCCAATCTTCTTAGTTAATAGTTAAGAGTCAATAGTTAATAGTTGCGCTTTATCGAAGGTGAAATACCAAATTCATTATAACAACTCTTGATCATCCAGTCTTAAGTCAAGTTCTATCACCCCTCCCCTCAGATCCTTTTTTCAATCTAAATTCTTAACCTTCCTGACATCCAGCCTTCCGAACTCCGTTGTCAATTCTGTAAAACCCAAACTCTTCTTCCAACCCACATCTATCTTAAAAATATTTAATCCCGTCTAACCCAAATTTATACCCACAAAAAAAGCACCTACAAATTTCTCTGTAAGTGCTTGTTTAACTGGTGGGCCCACCTGGGCTCGAACCAGGGACCACCTGATTATGAGTCAGGTGCTCTAACCAGCTGAGCTATAGGCCCTGCTTTTTAAAGCGGTTGCAAAGGTAATTTTTTATCGTAAAACCGCAAACACATTATTACTTAAAGTGAATAAAAATCTGTTTTCTCAGTCGTGATGATCTTAATTACTCCCATTCTTACCAGGTTCACCAGGATCCTTTGTGCTCGCCACCGGCCAATGTTGGCAGTTTTACAAAATTGTTTCAAAGTAATTCTTTGATTGACTTCGAGAAATTGTAGCAAAATTTTCTCGGCTGTGCCATAGGTAAGCTTACTGGCTTCTTTCTGTGTATTACTTTGCATCACATCCAGCATGACTTTGCTTGCCAGCAAACATTGGTCGTGAACACGGATGTAAGCCCACCATTTGTTATCTTCTCCCTTAGCAAAATGTGGTTTATTTTCGCTTGCAGGGATGTTTGCTATGAGAATATTCTTTCCTAAATATTCTTCTTCCTTAAAATGGATTGTTATTTCAGGCTTGCAATATAATCCGGCAGCCATTTCAAGCACATATTTTTCTTCATCAGGAATGATTTTAGCGGGGGAACCATTGTCTTTGATGCCAACCAAAAGTACACCTCCCTTAGTATTAGCAAAAGCACTGAGGGTTTTGGCAATTTTCATAGCACTGTTTACGGTCTGCTTGAAATCCAGAGTTTCCCCTTCACCGTTAGCAATCAGCTCTTTTAAAGACATATAACCAAAGAATTTACCTCTTAACCACCAAACAATAATTGTGCTTTAATATTTCCCGGAACTAAAATTATTTCACACCATACAATTATGTTTCTTTAGGTTTGCAAATATTAATACTTTATGCTTTCAGCAAATCAACCTGTAGGAATTTTTGATAGTGGTATTGGTGGCCTTACAGTCGCGTCTGCTGTAAAAAGAGCATTGCCGGGAGAACAAATTATTTATTTTGGAGATACTGCGCATTTGCCATATGGCGACAAATCAACAGCCTCCATTCAAGCATATTCAATTAAAATCTCCGATTTGCTTCTGAAGCAACGCTGTAAAATAATCCTGATAGCTTGCAATTCCGCTTCAGCTGCTGCTTATGAACTTGTTAAAGCTTATGTAGGCAGTAAAGCGTTGGTTTTAAATGTGATAGACCCAGTTATAGAATTTCTTGCAACAGAAAAGCCAGGTACGAAAGTGGGCTTAATAGGGACAAGAAGAACCATAAGTTCAAATATTTACAAAAAAAGGGTAGATGAAAATAATTTGCCTATTGAATTGGAATCACTTGCCACTCCCCTTTTGGCACCGATGATTGAAGATGGTTTTTTTAACAACAACATAAGTAAAGCACTTATTATTGAATATCTCTCGTCCCCCAAACTGGATGGAATCAAATCTTTGATTTTGGGATGCACTCATTACCCATTAATTAAAAACGAAATAAATGATTTTTTTGAAGGGAAAGTAAATATTATAGATTCAAGTGATATTGTGGCAAAGGCCTTGAAAGATTTATTAACACACAAATCTTTATTGAATAATGGGCCAAAACTTACAGATAAATTTTTTGTATCAGACTTTACCCGTTCCTTTGCAGAATCTACCAAAATATTCTTTCAAGAGAAAGTAAACCTGGAACACTACCCATTGTGGGAGTAAGTTTTTTTCTTGATACTTGATACTAAATACTTGATACTGTAAATGAAACTCTGCTTTGCCACACAAAACATTAACAAACTAAAAGAAATACAAGCGCTTTTGCCTGCCGGTATTGATCTGATAACACCTCAGGAATTTGGTTGCACAGATGAGCTACCAGAAACATCGCACACGCTGGAAGGTAATTCAAAACAAAAAGCGGAATTTATTTATAAGAATTACAAGGTTGATTGCTTTGCAGATGATACCGGCCTTGAAATTCTTGCTTTAAAAGGTGCTCCTGGAGTTTCTTCTGCCATTTATTCAGGAACAAGGAAAGCTGAAGACAATATGGCCCTGGTACTAAAAAACCTGAACGGTGAAGTAATGCGCAATGCCAGATTCCGCACCGTGATAACATTGTATTTAAATGGAAAGTCTGAAACTTTTGAAGGTGTATTAGAAGGATCTATTCTTCATGACAAACGTGGTGAAAGTGGTTTTGGTTATGACCCCATATTTGTTCCACACGGCCAAACAAAAACACTGGCTGAAATGAGCCTGGCTGAAAAAAGCCAAATTAGTCACAGGGCAAATGCTTTCGCAAAACTTAAAAATTACCTTGAAGCCTTATCATAATTTTTTAACATAATAATAACGGTACGGTTCTGGTTTAATTCGCAATAGAACAATATATTTATTGTTGCCTTGACTATTATCCATGTTTGAATTAATTGAGAAAATTGTTTCCGTTGTTGCCTTAAGCATGGTAAAGTTCTTTTTTGCACCTTTTTTAGGTTCAAAATTAGGCTTACATTATCTTAATACATTCTGGGCATGTGTTTTAGGAATGAACCTAAGTGTGATATTATTTTCTTTTTTTGGTGATAAAATTAAGATGTTCATCCTGTCCATTTTTTACAGGAACCAGAAAAAGAAATTTACGCCAGGAAATCGAAGATTAGTAACTATCTGGAATAAATATGGTATGGTTGGAATTGCGTTTCTAACTCCTCCACTTCTTACACCACCTGTCGGAACCCTTGTAGCCAGTGGTTTTGGTGAGCCAAGGAAAAAAATAGTACTTTACATGCTTATTAGTTCTGTTTTATGGGGAATGGTCGTGTGCTACATTGCTTATGTATTAAAGGAAATACCGTTTTTAAAAGGGATATTAGGATAAAAAATCCTTTTACCCTAATTGCACTCTTAAGCTTAATATTTTTCTATCAAAACCTGAATGGCCAATCCAAAAAGTTGGTTTCACCTCACGACCCCTTAATCCAATATGCTGGCCGGATTGATTTTCAACATCCTTCACAGGTCAGTTTTTCACATCCCGGCATTTCTATTAAACTAAAGTTTGAAGGGAAAATTTGCAACATTCTTTTAGAGAATGAGAAGTCTTCAAAAATGGGCAATTACTATAATATCATTGTAGATGGTAAAAAACCTTTTGTAATATCTGTTGAAAAGGAAACGGTATATAAACTTGAACTAGCTGAAGGTGTACACATATTAGAGATTTTCAAGAGAACTGAAAATTTTGTAGGAACAGGAATCTTTAAAGGAATTGAAATTGAAAAGGGCAGAAAATTATTACCCTTGGAAAAGCCTCAACGAAAAATTGAATTCATAGGAAATTCCATAACCTGTGGATATGGCAATGAGGGAGATTCCCCTGCTTGTCCTTTTAGCCCGGATACCGAAAACAACTATTTGGCATATGGATCCATAACTGCCAGAAACCTAAAAGCAGAATTTATGACTGTTGCTTTTTCTGGTATTGGCGTAATCCGGAATTATGACAAGGGAAAACAGACAATGCCGGTTATTTATGACCAAATTTTCCCTGATAAAAAATTTCCCATTTGGGATTTTAAAAAATGGACACCAGATGCTGTAGTAATCAATTTGGGTACAAATGATTTTGCACACTCTGTACCTGATTCAGCCTTGTTTATTTCAACTTATGTTAAATTTCTAAAGCACATCAGAAAAAATTATCCTAAAGCCCATATTTTTTGCATAGAAGGAAGTATGTTGAGGGACGGTTGGCCCAACGGAATCGCATCACTTACCATCGTAAAAAGATATGTAGAAAAAGCTGTCCAAACCTTTAAAAAAGAGAATGACTCGAAGATTGATACTTTCTATCTTTCTACTGCAGGCGAAAATGATTTAGGCTGCGATTACCATCCCAATGTTAAAATGCACCAGATTATGGCCGCTGAGCTTACAGGATTTATGAAGACAAAGCTGGGTTGGTGATAAATAAATTATGTATTTTTGTTAAATAACTACAAATAAACCATGAGACAACGATTAATATTTTCTGCAATAATTACTATTTTTCTATCTGGAAACATTGCGGTTCTTGGGCAATGTCCAATTCCTCCGGCAAGTATCACAACAACTATTTCCACAAATAATTCAGGGACTTATTCCTTGACTTCAAACCAAAGCCTGCTTATTTCCGGTGGAAATTTTACCGGTAAAATTAATTCTGTTTCGGGTTCTGCGGTGATTTACATTTCGCCTGGCGCAACGTTTGCCCCTACTGTGCTCGGTAATTTCCTGGGAAAAATAATTAATTGTGGTACTGCCATATTACCTTCTTTTACTATTGGAGGCCCCAGTGTGGGAATAGAAAATTACAACAAATGGACATTTACAGGAACAATCGGATCTAACGAAAAGAGTTATTGGATCAACGGCATATCTTCAAAAATGATATTCCAACAATCTGTCTCGATGAATAATGTAACCTTCACTAACAAAGGTTCTGCTAAATTCCATGGCTTCTTTACTATGAATGCTGGGGTAAACTCATTGGTCAACGAAGATTCTATTATTGCAGAAAGCATAAACTTGAATTCCAGTTTAAATAACAGTGGCATATTAAACTCAACCGTAGGCTCAATTACTTTAAACGGTGTTTCTAATACTTACAATAATTGCATTATAAAATCTAATGACTCCTTCAATTTTTCCGGAACTGATACCTTAATTAATTCCGGAACTTTAATGCTTCATGAGAATAATAGTGGAGTACTAAAATTTCAAGCTAAAGCATTTAAAAACAAATCGATAGGGTTTGTGCAAGGGCCTAATTTTGAAAACAATGGCACTTCAGTACTGGGTTCTGGAAATTTTCGGTTTACAGGAAACACTAGAAATCAAGGCCAATTTGGCTCTGACGGTTTGGGTATTAATTTCTATGATGTCTCGTTAAATTCCCCTGGTATTTTTGACGTTCAAAATATACAACCTCATAGCTCAGTTACGAAAATCTCGATTGCTAAAATAGACACCACCTTTTTCCCTTCAACCTGTTCGAATGTTCTTAAAAATGAGGTATGCGGACAAGCTACCCCTATTACATTTAGTTCAACGAGTCCGATTTGTGTAGGAGGCCAAAGCCAAATAGTAATTAAAGGTTTAGAAGCAGGCAGAAAAATACAAGCCTACATAGGGAATGATTCTTTGAGCAGCGTTTTAACTGGGACCGGTGGAAATCTTGTGATTTCACTTAGTACATATCAACTCAAAATTGGATATAATAAAATCACTTTCAGGTTAAAAACAGCTAAATGTGGAGATATTTACCTTGCAGATTCTAATAATATTATTGTAAACGCCCCACCACAAATAAACTTATCTGTAATTGGTGATACAGTATGTCAGGGATTTCCTGCTCAGGTAAAAATCTTACAAAGTGGAACAAGTGTAAACTATGAATTATTTGAAGGAGCCGTAGCAATAAGTCCTGTTACGATGGGTAACG
>JACMRH010000522.1 GCA_014376535.1 Cytophagales bacterium
TGAAGAGCTAATGAAAGAGGTAGAAGAACGCGACCATCTTCGCAATTTTCAACCTATTTTTACAGGACAGCATATAATGGAGATCTTCAACCTAAAACCAGGGCCCGAAGTAGGCAAACTAAAAATAGCCCTCAGAGAGGCTATATTAGAAGGGAAAATTAAAAATACCTCAGAGGAAAGCAGAGAGTACATTATAGAAATTGCAATGGAAATTGGAATTAAAGTGTAGAGGGCTGAAAATTAATGTGTAAAAGGTAAATGCTTCTTTAATCAAAAAGATTTGGATCCAATAGCTGTTTGCGACGTACAATGACTATTAACTGATAACTATTCACTATTAACTAAAAAGAATGCCCTCTGTTTGTCTTTATTTTCAAGTTCATCAGCCTGTCAGGATTAAGGATTATACTTTTTTTGATATTGGTGAGAATCATGAATATTTCAATCAGCAATTAAATGAGGATGTATTAAATAAGGTTTCAGATAAATGTTATTTAAAAGCAAATGCTATTCTTCTTGAAACTATCAATAAGCTAGACGGCAAATTCAAACTGGCATTTTCATTTTCGGGAATAGTCCTGGAACAATTACAAAAAACGAGGCCTGACGTCATCGAATCTTTTCAAAAGCTGGTTGAGACAGGGCATGTAGAAATTCTTGCTGAAACATATTACCACTCTTTATCATTTGCGTTCTCCAAAACAGAATTTGACAGGCAGGTAAAAATGCATGCTGATAAAATATGGGAGATTTTTAAACAAAAACCTTCAGTTTTCAGGAATACAGAATTGATTTACAGCAATAGCCTGGCTAAACATATTTCCGATCTTGGGTATAAAGGAATTCTGGCTGAAGGATCAGAGAAGGTTATTGAAGATAAAAGCCCCAATTATCTTTATTTAACAACAAACATTCCTGAAATCAAGGTATTAACTAAGAATTATATATTATCAGACGATGTCGCGTTTCGGTTTTCAGACAAAGGGTGGTCAGAATATCCAATGTCAGCCGCAAGATATGCCAACCGAATTCACCGGTATTCTGAGGAGGCGGATGTTATAAATCTGTTTATGGATTACGAAACATTTGGCGAACATCAATGGGAAGAAAGTGGAATATTCGGATTTTTAGAAAGCTTCCCCGGAAAAATTCTTCGACATCTGGATTTTGATTTTAAAACGCCATCGGAAGTAATTTCAACCTATGGCTCAAAAGATGTTTATAATTGTCCTTTTTATTCATCCTGGGCAGATACTGAAAGAGATATTTCTGCCTGGTTGGGAAACTCCATGCAAATGGACGCCTCTAAAAAATTGTATGAATGGGAAACCCAGGTTTTGAATCTAAACGATCCAATATTATTAGAAATCTGGGGTAAACTTCAATGTTCGGATCACTTATATTATATGAGTACAAAAGGGTGGAACGATGGTGCAGTCCACGGTTATTTTAGTCCATTCACCTCTCCATATGATGCTTATCTACATTTTATGAACATTTTATCTGATTTAGAAATGCGTTTTTTAAACCTTCAAAAAAGCAATATTTAAATTTTTTCGGAGAATAAACCTTCTAATCACCGCATAATTTGCGGATATTAATTTTAAATGCGGAGATTAAGAATTATATTTACCGCATATCTTGCGGAGAATGAGACAATATATCCATCAACTTTCAAAATGGCCTTCCTTTTCCTGGGATTATGAAGCGTTGCTTTCTACTCTTGGAAGGGTAAGAAATTTACAAGGGCAATTAAAAGGACAGATGATAAATCTTGGATTCAACTTAAAAGATGAAGCCAATCTTGAAACAACTACTTTGGATATTTTAAAATCTTCAGAAATAGAGGGTGAATTTTTAAACCCTGAACAGGTGAGATCTTCAGTGGCAAGGCATTTAGGATTAGAAATATCCGGACTTGTTCCATCAGACAGAAATGTAGATGGAGTTGTAGAAATGTTATTAGATGCAACAATCCAACACAAAAAACCATTAAATAAAGAAAGATTATTCAATTGGCATTCATCATTATTTCCTGCAGGTAGAAGTGGAACGCATAAAATAGTTGTTGGTAACTGGCGTGATGATGCTACAGGACCAATGCAGGTTGTGTCAGGGGCAATGGGCAAAGAAAAAGTGCATTTTGAGACCCCTGCTGCACCAGCTTTAGAAAATGAAATGGTAAAGTTTTTAACCTGGTTTAATTCAGAAGACCATTTAGATCCGGTCCTGAAAGCAGGAATCTCTCATTTTTGGTTTGTAACAATACACCCTTTTGATGATGGCAACGGCAGGATTGCCAGGGCAATAGCAGATATGCAACTATCTCGTGCAGATGATAGCACGCAAAGGTTCTACAGCATGTCGGCACAAAGAAAAGTAGAAAGAAAGCAGTACTATGATATACTGGAGAAGACCCAAAAAGGAGATCTGGATATAATAGATTGGCTAGTATGGTTTATAAATTGCCTGATGAGTGCA
>JACMRH010000523.1 GCA_014376535.1 Cytophagales bacterium
CCGAAACCAGCAGCGGTGATAAAGCGGTGATACAATACCAACAATTAGTTTTAGGTGGGATTGACCAGGTAGGTGTGGTTAAAGAATTGAGTGGCAACTTAACTACAGTTTCTTATTCTGATGGATGGGAATTGCCAGTCCCAACGAAATATTTGATTGTCTTGCCTCTGAATAGTAAGGATTATTTTAAATGCATTTAATATTTATGAATAAACAGTCCAGGCCAACCGAGCAATATATTCAGGAAAACCGGGAAGCGATTGGCAAACAAATCCGGGCATTCCGGGAAGAAAATGGATTTAGTCAAGACGAACTGGCCGAAATAATGGAAGTAAACCGTTCCACTATTTCAAAAGTTGAAACCGGCAAATTTGCTATAACGATAGATTATCTGGTAAAGTTTGCCTGGTATCTTAATTTTACTTTTTTATTAGAAATGAAAAAACGGAAATGAAATTTCAACATGTAGAACTCTTTGCTGTTTGTGGCGGCATGTCTTTAGGTCTTGATGCAGCTGGGTTTGACTTGTTCATGGCTAATGAACTTTCGCCAATGGCAGGAGAGACGTTTGCTTTCAACTTGTTTGGAGAGAACCTTTTCCAGTTATCGGAGGAAAAAAAGAAATCGGAAAATGTTATTTGGATTAAGTCAATGTTTTCAGACGAAAACTTGAAAGACCGATTAAGAGAAAATCCGTTTGACTTTACAAAAAGCAAATACACAGACATAAATTCCAAAACCTAGTTTAAAAGCAAACTGGTTATTGGAGATATTGACCACCTCTTAAATTTTTTGGTGCATAATAAAAGTGCGTGTCAACAATTTAGAAAGCAAAACATTGATTTGCTTTCGGGAGGACCACCTTGTCAGAGTTTCAGTTTAGCAGGGAGAAAGGTGAAAGATGATTACAAAAATCTTTTACCCCTTGCGTTTGCAAAGTTTGAAGGACTGATTCAGCCAAAAGTTATATTGCTTGAAAATGTGAAGGGAATTAAAAAGCAGCTTCAAGCAGTAAAACCGAAACTTGTTATAGTATTAGGTAAAGAAACAGCCAAATTTCTTACTAAAGCTTTTCCAAATAAGTTCACCAAATGGGAGAATATACAAACCCTTAAACAATTTTATGCAAACAAGGATGCTGTCTTTAATCATATTGAATTTGAAGGTGAAAAAATAAGGTTTGTGTTTGTACTTCACCCTTCCATGAGTAATACAAACAGAACGCTCATTTGGGGCAAAGGGTCAAAAGATGAAGTAAGAATTCTTAATAAGGCACTGTATAAATAAATTTAGAAGGGGTTAAAAAATTCATAAAATAATAAAATCACTCACACAAAATCTAAAGTAACAATGGACGTTTCAAAACACAATTTTTTAAAACAAGATCAAGTATTAAAGGATGAAATGAAATTTTTAAATAGAGACGAAGAAGGTATTTTTATTGATGGAGCATTAGATCCTGAAAAATATTATGAGTCAAATATTAAGATTTTATGGGTCTTAAAGGAGGCATACGGTGATGTTTTTAGTTACCCTGATTTTTTTGTAAATGATTTCGATAAGTTTTATGATGATATCGTTTGTGGAGTGCCAAGGCACACATGGGGCACAATAGCTGAGGTCAGTCATAATATTTTAAATGTATTTATTATGAAAACTGGATTAGTTGACATTTTAAATAAAAAAGAGAAA
>JACMRH010000524.1 GCA_014376535.1 Cytophagales bacterium
GAATGATTTACAATTTCCATTTAAAAGATATCAGATTCAACCGGTTTGGAGAGCAGACAGGCCACAAAAAGGGCGCTACAGAGAATTTTATCAGTGTGATGCTGATGTAGTAGGTTCAAATTCTTTGTTATGTGAGGCAGAATTGATTTTGATGGCTCATAAAATCCTCTCACAATTAGGAATTAATCAATTTGAGTTTAAACTAAATAACAGAAAAGTTCTTTCAGGAATTGTAGAACAAATAGGGGAACCTGGCAAAGAAAGTATTATTTGCACAGCCATAGATAAACTTGATAAGATTGGTGACGAGGGAGTTATAAAAGAATTAACAGAAAAAGGCATATCTGAAAATTCTATAAAAAGTCTATTACCAATTCTAAAAATATCAGGGAGCAACACCGATAAGCTTATAAATCTTAAAAATTTCTTAGCGAATTCTGAAATCGGATTGAAAGGCATTTCTGAATTAGAGCAGGTTTTAGAATATATTCAAATTACAAATCCAACTCATAAAGTAGTTTTTGACCAGGCATTGGCTAGAGGATTAAGCTATTATACTGGAGCTATATTTGAAATCAAAGCCCTGAATGTTCAAATTGGTAGTATCAGTGGTGGCGGCCGATATGATAATCTGACAGGACTTTTTGGTTTACCAGATGTTTCAGGAGTAGGGATCTCATTCGGAATAGATAGGATTTATGATGTGATGGAAGAACTTGAAAAATTCCCTGAAACAAGCATCAATTCGACTAAAATATTAATAGTAGTGTTGGATGATGCCTCATCAGATTTTGCTTTAAAAACTGCTGAAAATTTACGTCAAAATGGAATTTACACAGAAGTTTTCCCTGAAATTGGAGGTAAAATGAAAAAACAATTGGGCTATGCAGATGGAAGAAAAATTCCTTTTGCAGGTATTATTGGGACTGATGAGTCTGAAAAAGAATTGATAAGTCTCAAAAATTTAATTACAGGAGAGCAAAAGCTTTATAATTCAAAGGAATTGATAGATATTCTTCAGGCATAAATCAACTCCTTGAGTTGATTGTTCGTTACAGGCTTATTTAGATAATGTGAAATATGGGGATTTACTGAAGCTTTCAACTTATCAAGTTCTTCATTGGAACCTGTAAGGATATGAATTATAATATCTTTTGGTAAATATTTCTTAACATTTTCAAATTCTTCTATAAAAACCCATCCATCAATCTGCTTCATTGCAAGATCCAGAAATATGATGTCTGGCAACAGGTCTGAATTCTCTTTATTTTCCAAAAGAAATTCTAAAATGTTATATCCATCTTCAAATTGAAGAATTTTATTTGAATTGTTTATTTCTAAAAGCTGAACAGAAAATATAAACCTGAAGGTTTTGTCATCATCTACAATGGCAATAATTGACTCTATTTTATCTGTTAGCATGGATGAGTAATTTTATAGTCAAATATTGTTTGCAAAAATTCGTTTCAACTGAAAGTCAATATCTCATACGTTATCATTTACATTTCGTTTAGGTACAGCTTAATGATTTAGGTATATTTGAACCGCAATAATCTATTATTTGAAAACGTTATTACTTTTTGTAGGATTATCAATTTCTTTTGCGGGATTTTCGCAATGTCCCTGCTTTAATGTTCAGCCAGATTCAGTTGGCTGCGCACCTTATTCTTTCACTGTTAAAGATTGTAGCAAAGGTTCAGTAGAATATGTTTATGAGACAAATGGCACCTCAACAACCCTGACTACTCATACATATGATACTCCAGGGTTATATTTTGTAACACAAAGTGGAAATTTCACCTGTGGATCTACTGCAACGATAAAAAAAATCAAACATTCTATTCTTGTAAAACCTACCCCAAATCCTCAATTGACTTCGTTTGCCTGTGCAAATAACAAGGCATTCATATTAGCCAATGATGTCCAATATGATGAATACATTTTTACCAACTCGAATAATCAAAAGGATACTATTAAAAAAGGTTCATCAGGAGTAATTGACCTTAATTTCTCTCCGATAAATATTCAGGGCAATTATATAAGTGGCAAATGCGGAGGGCAAACCACACTAATATCTTCAGCCAATGTAACATTACCAAATGTTAGTATTTCCAAATTAATTTTGAATGAGGATTTTTCTATTGAGATGTTTTATAATGGTGTGAGCAGCGAAATGTATCAGATACAGATTAAAGACAATGTTTCAAATAATTATTCAATTTATGATACTATAAAAAACAGCAGTCTGCAATCTTTCACATTAAAAGCGCTAAACAAAGATAAACGCTATTGTATAAAGATCAGGGCAGTAGATTTTTGCGGACAAACAGGCAGCTTTTCTAATGAAATTTGTACAGTTGTGATGAAGGGAAGCGCTATTGCCGAAAAAAATAATATAACCTGGGAATCTATTTCAAATGGAAGTAGTTTTTCAATAGATGTTAATGGCCAGTCAAAAAATGATTTTCAATTGCGCACGCAGCCTAGGTCCTATTCTGACACAAATATTAAATGTGGAAGTATTTATTGTTACAAGATATCTGAAACAACCATAGAAAATGCTATTTCTACGTCAAACAAAGTGTGCCTTACTGCTATTAGCAAAAAGAAACCAGTATCAATTTCAGAATTATCAACTAGCGTAAAGTCTGGTTTTGTTTCTTTAGATTGGACTTCAATTATCTCTCTGTTCAATAATTACTCAATTTTTAATTCCTCTGATAAGAGCCAATACAATTTCCTAGGCAATAGCAATGCAACAAGTTTCATTGATTTAATTAACAATCCATCTGTAAACCAATCCTGTTACAAGGTGTCATATACTGATAACTGCGGAAATACATCAGATCTTAGTCCTGTTTCTTGCCCTGTTTTCTTATATGGCAATGTAATTGATGCCTCAATAAGAAATTTAGTATGGAAACCATATATTGGATGGCTGGATGGTGTAAAAGAATATATTGTAGAGAAAGTAGATGAAAATGGAAATCCATATTCAACAATCAATGTTGGTAATACGCTTGAGTATGTTGACAAAGGATTAGATACAGTAGAACAAGTTATAAATTTCAGAATAAAGGTGGTGTCCAATTCGGGTAAAATCTCCTATTCCAATGTTTGGAAAGCTTTACAAAAAGGAAATTTTAACATGCCCAATGCTTTTACACCTAATGGAGATGGATTGAATGATACATTTCATGCAGAAGGTTTATTCATTACAGAATTTAATTTAGAAATCTGGAACAGAAATGGAGAAGGTGTTTTTGCAACTAAATCTTTCAGGCAAGGTTGGGACGGCAAAGTAAATGGACAAAACGCACCCGTGGATACTTACATGTATAAAGTACAAGCTATTGACAAAGAAGGTAATACCTACAAAAGAAACGGCACCTTACAACTTATAAAATAATAAAAAGATATGTTCGACATGATGAATATGTTTGGCAAAGTGAAAGAAATGCAAGCAAATCTTCAAAAAGCCAAAGACAATTTACAAAATATCACAGCTGAAGGAGAATCAGGTGGTGGAATGGTAAAAGCCAAGGTGAACGGCCAATTCAAGCTTTTAAAACTAGAGATAGACTCTTCATTAGTAAAACCTGAAGACCTGGAAATGCTACAGGACCTTTGTGTAGCAGCAGTAAACAAAGCTATGGAAAGTGTTGCTGAAAAATCTAAAGATGAAATGAAAAAAGCTACTGAAGGCGTGATGCCAAATATTCCAGGGCTAGATTTAAACAGCTTGTTTGGCGCCAGATAATTTCTGGTATTCTTCCACTTATGAAAGTTGCAGTTGTAATCCTAACCTGGAATGGTTTACGTCATTTAAAAACATTTTTACCTTCTGTTGTTCAACACTCAATAGGCCATGCAATTTTTGTAATTGACAATGGTTCATTAGATGGTTCAAAAGAATGGCTTTCTACCACCTACCCTACCATTTCAGTTATTAGACTCGATAGAAATCTTGGATTTTGCGATGGTTATAACAAAGGTTTACAGCAAATAAAATCTGAATATTATGTCCTGCTTAACTCCGACGTGGAAGTTACTGATGGTTGGATTGAACCTCTGATAGATATTTTCGATAAAAAGCCAGAAGTTGCTGCTATTCAACCTAAAATTCTTTCTTTCGAAAACAAGACTTCATTTGAATATGCAGGTGCTGCTGGTGGACATATAGATTGGCTTGGCTATCCCTTTTGCAGAGGACGGATTTTCGATACCTTAGAAGAGGACAATGGTCAGTACAATGATATTTCAGAAATCTTTTGGGCATCTGGTGCCTGTTTATTTATAAGGTCACATCTTTTTCACAAGCATGCAGGTTTTGACTGGGCGTTTTTTGCTCATATGGAAGAAATCGATTTATGCTGGAGATTGAAGAATCTTGGATATAAGATATTGTACAGCAGTGAAAGTACAGTATACCATTTGGGTGGTGGAACTTTACAAAAATCAAGTCCTTACAAAACATTTCTGAATTATAGAAATGGGTTATTTTTACTTTACAAAAATTTACCAGGATCAAAACTTTATCAAACCATCATAATAAGGTTATTCTTAGATGGAATATCTGGATTGAGACATGTATTCAAGCTTGAATTTAGATTTGTTTCTGCTATTTTAAAGGCACATTTTAGCTTTTATGCACATATATTATTGGGTAAAATAAAACGCAATAATTCTTTGAACACATTCTCAGAGCCTATCCTAAAAAGCTCTGTTGTATATAAATATTTTATTTTAAATCTTAAATATTTCAGTGAAATAATAAAATAGAAAATAATTCTCTCTAAACGGATGGGGACTAAAGCATCTGAAGATTTCTGTATTTTAAAGAAATAGTAGTTTTTTAGTTGAAGGCATAAAAGATAATTAGAGAAAATAGTACTTTAAAGTTCCAGCACAGCCATTACATTTTTACCTCCTAAATTTTAATATTTACTAAATGCATTTAACACATAGGACTACTTGCCGGGTTTGTGGTTCAAAATCCTTGACTCCTGTTATTAATTTAGGTGAACAACATCTGCAAGGTTCGTTTATTAAACCTGGTAAAGAAATTCCACCTACCAGAAAAATTGCTTGTTCTTTGGTAAGGTGTAATCCAATGCTGGATGAAAATGCCTGTGGTTTATTACAAATGTTACATACAGTACCACCTCAAATCCTTTATTCAGCTTATTGGTACCGTTCTGGAACTAATAAAACCATGCATGACCATTTGAAAGGTATTACAGATGCAGCAATTAAATTAATAACAAAACCTAATGCCCGAGTACTGGATATTGGTTGTAATGACGGGACCTTATTAAACTACTATCCTGAACAATTTGAAAAATTTGGTGTAGATCCGTCAGATGTTGCCCAGGAAATAAAGGGTAATATCAATGTTATACAGGATATATTTCCATCTAATGAATTAATTAACAGGTTAAGCAACAACAAGTTTGATATTATCACCTCGATAGCCATGTTTTATGACTTAGAGGATCCGGTGTTGTTTAGCAAATCTGTCAAAGAGGTTCTGGCAACTGATGGGATATGGATTTTTGAAATGTCTTATATGCCTACAATGTTGAAAATGAATTCTTATGATACAATATGCCATGAACATATTGAATATTATAGTCTTGCAGTAATTGAAGGTATAATGAATAGGGCAGATATGAAAATCATTAATGTAATTCATAATGATATAAATGGAGGAAGCATTCGATGTTTTGCCACCCATGTTGATAACTTTTCCTGGAAAAACGAAGAGTTCATGGAAAATCTTAAACAATTCAGGCAAGATGAGTTTGATATGGAGTTAGATACAGATAAGCCTTACAGGCATTTTCAGGACCGAATAAATGTACATAAGGAAGAACTTAACCATCTACTCAAAAACTTAAAAAAAGAAGGAAAGAAAATCCATATTTATGGAGCATCTACGAAAGGAAACACTATTTTACAATGGTGTGGTATTGACCATAGAATTATTGATTTTGCGGCAGAACGAAATCCTGACAAATTTGGTGCTATAACCTTAGGAACCGATATTCCTATAATCAGCGAGGCTGAATCCAGGGCTATGAAACCTGATTATTATCTTGTTTTGCCATGGCATTTTAAAGAAGAATTTCTTGAAAGGGAAAAAGAGGCTATACAATCAGGAATAGGTTTTATATTCCCTTTACCCTCAATAGAAATTGTCCGAAAATAATAATAACAAGGATAAAATAATGAAAAGTATAATTTTTGGTGCAAACGGTCAGGATGGTTATTATTTGAACGAACTTTTACGAAGCAAAAATGTAGAAGTAATTGGGATATCAAGATCAGGAAACTGGCTAGTTGGTGATGTTAATAATCCAGATTTGGTTGCCAAAATTATAAAGTCAGAAAAACCAGACTACATATTCAATTTTGCTGCAAATTCTACAACCAGACACGATGTATTAATAGAAAACCATAATACCATCTTAGGTGGCACTCTCAATATCTTAGAGGCCGTAAAAAATCATAGTCCCGCATCAAAAGTTTTTCTTTCAGGAAGTGGATTACAATTTGAAAACAAAGGAACTCCAATTAAAGAAACTGATCATTTTGAGGCTTCCAGTGCTTATTCAATGTCACGGATACAATCTGTTTATGCCGCACGATACTACAGAATTTTTGGCTTAAGAACTTATGTTGGATATTTCTTTAATCACGAAAGCCCAAGAAGAACAGAAAGACATATTAGTAAAATGGTTTCTGAGGCATGTAAAAGAATAAAAAAAGGCAGTAAAGAGAAAATCACTCTTGGTGATATCAGTGTTCAAAAAGAATGGACCTATGCAGGAGATTCAGTTGAAGCTATCTGGACCTTGGTTAACCAGGAAAATGAACTGGAATGTGTAATTGGAAGCGGTGTGACCTATTCAATTGAAAAATGGTTAGAACTTTGTTTTATGTATTATGATATGGACTGGAAAGATCATTTTTCACCAAAAGAACATTATAAACCTGATTATTCCATTTTAGTATCTGACCCCAATACAATTAATCAGTTAGGGTGGAAACCTAATATTGATTTTTATAATTTGGCAGAAATAATGATGGAGCAAGTTTAAGTCCCTTTTAGTTAATTAGGTTTGTTTTATGAGAATTTAATTAACAATCACACGTGTATTTTCTCAGCAAATTAATATCTTATATATAAAAATACATATTCTTAATGAAGCAACTTCTTTATAAAATCATTTACTGGGGACCTGCAAATTTTATTTTAAGAAATTTAAATAAAAGCTTATTCCCCAAATTCAATATTTCACCATCAGGAACCTTAAACGTTCCTATTGAAGGAAAAACACTTTTTATTGTAACCAACCAAACTACGCCAGTAACTAAAGAAATTTTTTGGAACGGGATTAATTCTTATGAATATGTCCCCATATTTATCCAACTGGTAAAAAGAGTAAACAGTTTTTTCGACATAGGATCTAACATAGGTCTATACTCTTTGATCGCTGCCCGAATCAATCCCAATATGAAGGTGGTTGCTTTTGAGCCGGCGAATGGTCCAAACTATTATTTGCTCCAAAATATCAAAAGGAACAGTTTTGAAAATATAATCAAGGCTGAAAAGGTAGCCTTATCTAACAAAATCGGGCAAATAGAATTTTCTGAATTTTTTAGTCCAACTTATAAATACTTGAAATACAGTTTATCAGGTATCGGCAGTATTGCAGATAAGAGTTCAGACAAACGTTTCAGAAAGTATACAGTTCCCACAAGTACTCTGAATGATTACGTAAGACAAAATCACATAGAAAGTTTAGATTTAATTAAAATAGATACAGAAGGGACTGAAAATCTTTTATTAGATTTTGCGAAAGAAACCTTAATAAAATTTAAGCCAATTGTAATTTGTGAGGTGCTCTATCAACAATTAGAATCTTATTTTGATACCTATTTTAAGGAGTTAGGCTTTGAATTTTATGTAGAACATAATACCTGGCTGGAAAAACGTGAAACCTTAATAAGGAAACAGGATGATGGAATAAGGAACTGTTTCTTCGTACACCCAGAAAAATTACATTTAATAACTGATTTAATAAAAAAATAACTTCTACATAGAGTTATAAAGGGAAGAAAACTCCGATCCGATTGCTGAATACGAAAATCGCTCTCTTACCGATTGCGATATTGCTTCGTGTTTATATTTCTTTTTAAGAATATCAATTAAACCGTTTTTCCACGCCAAAACATTATCCTCTACTAAAATTCCAGTCGAATTATTAATCAGTTCTGGAATTGCTGTGTTATTTGAACAAAGAACTGGTATCCCTGTGCACAATGCTTCAGCTATAGCTACGCAAAATGTTTCATAAGAACTCCCATGTAAGTAAACATCACTTTTCTGAAGGGTTTCAGCCAATTCTGTTTTGGGCCGCAAACCTCGTAAAACAATTTTAAAATGAAGTTCAGGTATTTTCTTTTCAATAATACTTTTCTGAGGTCCTTCACCAAACATATAAAGTGTGATCTCCTTATTAGTTGTCTTAGCATATTCCTCTAAAGCGTCAACAACCAAAACTGGTAATTTTGGTAACCTAAGGTGTCCAATAAATGAAAATGTGAGCCTATTAGGATGTATTTCTTTCTCACGATAAGAAAAAATGTTGGAATCAATAACATTAGCTACTTTATATATTGTGGTTTTATCTTTAACATATTTCCCTACAATACCACCCAAAAAATCCGATACAACAGTAATAGCATCAGCTGTATTATAAGCTCTTTTACCAAGGTATGATAACTTATTATTGGCCATGTACCTCTCAACCCTTGTCCAATGTTCTGTTATAACATGTTTTAACTTATACTTTTGAGAGAGTTTCATACCAGTAATAGCGCAAACCCCAACAATGTTTGAATGAATAATTTCAGTATTAAAACCTTCGTAATGACTTTTAAAAAACTTCTCGACTATTTGGAAACAATGCCATGGATTTATATGAATCCATTTGTAAAAATAGGACTCAATGTATAAATGTCTAACCTCAAACCCAAATGAGTCAATTTCAACTTCATCATAAACATTATAGAATTTGTTAGACTTCAAAAAATGTACTGCGAGAACTTTGATGTTATTTCCTGAAACATGAATAGCTCTCGCATGTTCCTGCACAAAGACATAAAACTGTTTGTTGTATTTATTAGGATACCAGAAGGTTAAAAGAAGAATGTTTTTTGATGAGGCCACAGAAAGATTTGTTTATACATCCTTATTTGTAATTACTGCATTC
>JACMRH010000060.1 GCA_014376535.1 Cytophagales bacterium
GAATTTGCATAAATACCTTAATTCTGTAAATGACTAGACCATTAGTTTCGGTAATATTACCTGTTTATAATGGATCACTGTATTTACGGGAGGCTGTATCCAGTATATTGACACAAGATCTCTCAGATATAGAGTTGATAGTTATTAATGACGCTTCTAGTGACGAAAGTGATTTGGTTTTAAAGGAATTTACAGACAAAAGGATTATACATATCACAAATGCTATTAATATTGGGCTTGCTTCAACATTGAATCTGGGAATAGCAGAAGCTAAAGGCAAGTTTATAGCTAGGATGGATCAGGATGACATAGCTCAACCACAACGCTTGAGGTTACAGGCAAAAGCTTTCCTTGATGATGATAACTTAGGGCTTTGCGGGAGCAATTTTCAAGCATTTGGTCCACATGGAGTTCAGACCAGTGACTATCCTACAAACCATGATAAAATTTTCACCAACCTACTGTTCTATAATTGTATCGCTCATCCTACAGTAATGTTCAAAAAAGAGGTTTTTAAAAAGAATGGATTATTTTATGACAAGGAATTTGACTGGGCTGAAGATCTTGATTTATGGACAAAAGCAAGGCATGTCACCAAATTTGTAAATTTAAACAGACCTTTGCTTAGATACCGCATTAATAATACCAGCATGATGGCATCTGGATTTAGCAAAGTTCATAACACCGTTAACGCTATAAATAAAAGAAGCCTTATGGAATTAGGTATTAATGCTTCAAATACTATCCTTGACCTTCATCTTAAAATTGGTCACCACTTGATCAACCCTCTCGATGAGATTCAGACCAAAGATACAGGTGACCACTTGTGGAATATTATATTACATAATCGTGATGTCAAAGTATATAACGAACATGATTTGAAAGAAGCTATAGCAACGTTTTGGCATCCCTTATTATTAAATATTCCAGAACATTCCAGAATTGAACTTTTAAATCTTGAGATTTCTAATTTTTTGAACTCTTCTAAAATACTTCAATGGAAACTACGAGGTCAAATTTTGAAGAATCGGTTAAAGATGATGCTAGGTAAATGAGGATTTTACATACTGTTGAATCTTATTTGCCTCTAAAGAACGGGATGTCGGAGGTAGTAAGGCAGTTATCAGAAAGGCTGGTAAGCATTGGACATGAGGTTTCGGTAGTGACTAGTTATTGTTCTTCCAGATCTGAAGACAGCATAAATGGTGTAACAATCATACCATTTAATATTGAAGGCAATTATGTAAAAGGATTCAAAGGAGAATTCTGTTTATACAAAGACTTTTTACTTCAAAATAACTTTGATATTATTACAAATTTCGCTGCGCAACAATGGGCTACTGACATCTGTATTGAATTACTCCCCCAACTTAAGGCTAAGAAAGTGTTTGTGCCAACAGGTTTCTCAGGTTTAAGCAATCCCGAATATAATTCATACTTCGAGAATATGAGAACATGGATGAAATGCTATGATATGAACGTATTTTTATCTGATAATTACAGGGATATTAATTTCGCTCGGAGCAATCATATTAAAAATTTAGTCTTAATACCCAATGGAGCTGCTAAAGACGAGTTTTGTGTTAATAATCAGGATTTCAATATTAGAAAATACCTCAACATTCCTGATAACCATAAGATCATATTACATGTCGGATCATATACTGATTTAAAAGGACATGATCAGGCACTTGAAATTTTTTTAAAATCGAGTGTCCAGAATGCTTCATTGATTTTTGTCGGAGCAAATTTTAATGAAAACGGGAGGTATTTTACGCAAAAACTAAATTGGTTTAAAAACTTTAGTTTTACCGACATTATCAATCGAAGATCACTTAAATCATTATTTTTATTTTTGAAAAATATTTGCAATAAACGCTCAGGTAATGTTTTTACGGTCTCTTTAAGTAGAAGTCAAACAGTAGAAACTTTTAAAGACGCAGATTTATTTTTATTCCCTTCCATGATTGAATGCTCTCCGATCGTATTGTTTGAAGCAATGGCATCAAAAACACCTTTCCTCGTTACTGATGTTGGTAATGCAACAGAAATCATAGAATGGAGTAAGGGCGGTGAGTTACTTCCAACAGCAATTGATGAAAGCGGCTTTAGTCACGCCCTCATAGAGCCATCTGCTAAACTCTTATCAAATATTATCGAAGATCAAGTTAAACTAAATACAATGAGTTTTAATGGGCATTCCCGTTGGCTTAGCGATTTTACGTGGGAAAATATTGTGGTTCGATATGAAATGATGTACAAAGAACTGCTTAAATAAACGCTTATGCTATCAAAAATATTTAAATCCAAAAATAATCAATA
>JACMRH010000061.1 GCA_014376535.1 Cytophagales bacterium
TATAATATCATTGCCAAACACCCTAATCCAAGAGAAATTTATCTCAAAAAATTAATGGACAGGGGTGATGTTGATGCTCAGCTGGCCCAGGATATGGATGAAAAATTCCGTAATCTATTGCAGGACAGGTTGAACATGATAAAGCAAAAACCTCTTCCTTACTCTCCGCAGAAAATGGAGGAAGAATGGTTATCAATGAGAAGGTCAACTCCGGAAGATTTTCATATTTCGCCTGTTACAGCCATTGATAAAAATACTATTGATAAAATAGCTGATGCTATCTGCAATGTTCCTGTAGGTTTCAAACCTTTAAAACAGGTTGAAAATTTATTGAAAGAACGTAAGAAAATGTTTGCTGAAACCAGGACAATAAACTGGCCAACTGCAGAATTACTTGCGTTTGGGTCATTATTGAACGAAGGTAAAATTGTAAGGATGTCTGGTCAGGATGTTAAAAGAGGAACTTTTTCGTCTCGGCACGCAGTTCTTTTTGATGCAGAATCAAACGAACAACATAGCAGCCTAAATACAGTAACCAAGGGAGAAAACAAGTTCCGTATTTTCAATTCACTTTTATCTGAATATGGAGTTTTGGGTTTTGAATATGGTTATGCAATGGCTTCTCCGAATGCTTTAACCCTTTGGGAAGCGCAATTTGGAGATTTTTGCAATGGTGCGCAGGTGATGATCGACCAATTTATTGCTAGCGCTGAAAGCAAATGGCAGAGAATGAATAACCTGGTAATGCTTTTACCTCATGGTTATGAAGGCCAGGGCCCCGAACATTCAAGTGCCCGTTTAGAAAGGTTCCTGCAACTTTGTGCTGAATACAACATGATTGTGGCTAATATTACTTTACCAGCCAATTATTTCCATTTCCTACGCAGACAATTAGCCTGGCCTTTCAGAAAACCAGCTGTCGTAATGTCCCCAAAATCTTTGCTTCGTCACCCTTTATGTGTGTCTTCATTGGATGAATTAACACAAGGTGGTTTCCATGAATTGATAGATGATTGGACCGTTGAAGCAAAAGATGTAAAGAAAGTATTGGTTTGCAGCGGGAAGGTATATTTCGACTTATACAATGAACAACAGGCAAAGAAGAGGAAGGATGTTGCTGTTGTAAGAATGGAACAACTATTCCCCTTACCTGAAAAACAACTAGATCAACTGGTTGCAAAATACACAGGAGCTAAGTTCACCTGGGTACAGGAAGAGCCTGAAAATATGGGCGCATGGGGCTTTATTCTAAGATGTTACCGTAAAATAAATTGGGAAATTGTTTCCAGGAAGAATAGTGCATCTCCTGCTACAGGTTACAATAAAGTACATGTTAAAGAACAGGAAGATATTGTCAAAAGAGCATTTGCATAAGGCTGATCATTAAAACCAGTATTAAATAATTTTTAAACAAGAAGAAGCAAGTAATCATAATCTATCTCAATACTTGCTACTCAATACTCAATACTAATATGGAAGTTAAAGTACCTACAGTAGGTGAATCAATATCGGAAGTTACAATTGCCAAATGGCATAAAAAAAGTGGGGATTCGGTTAAAGTGAATGATTTGCTTTGTGAACTTGAATCTGATAAAGCGACATTTGAACTAAACGCTGAATCTGATGGAGTATTGGAAGTTCTTGCTAAAGAAGGAGATACAGTTCCAATAGGTGCATTGCTTTGCAAGATTGAAGGAAATGGTGTGGTTTCTAAACCAGCCACTACTCCAGCAGCAGTTGACCAGGTGAAACCTGCTCCTCAAAGCCAACCAAGTGCTACAGGAAAGATTTTAGAAGTTAAAGTACCTACAGTAGGTGAATCCATTACAGAAGTTACGTTATCAAACTGGTTAAAAAAAGACGGTGATACCGTAAAACTAAATGATGTTTTGTGTGAGCTTGAATCGGACAAAGCGACTTTTGAATTAAATGCTGAAGCAAATGGTATATTAAAAACCATTGCGAAGCAAGGAGATACTCTGCCTATTGGTGCAGTAATTTGCAAAATTGAAGTTATGGAAGGCGGTTCTCAATCGGTCCCTCAATCTAATCCAACTGCAAGTATAAGTGCACAAGCTTCATCAAATGGTAACTATGCAGCAGGCCATGCCTCGCCAGCAGCATCTAAAATATTGGCAGAAAAAGGAGTAAACTCATCAGATGTAAAAGGTACAGGTATTGATGGAAGAATTACTAAAGAAGATGCTAACAATGCTCAAAAGGCTGAAGAACCTGCGCCTAAGGCCGCAAATTCAAGTCCTGTTCAAACAGGTCCTATTTTCTCAGGTGGCTCACGTGATCAAAGCCGTCAGAAAATGACACCTTTGCGTAAAACAGTGGCAAGAAGGTTAGTTGCAGTAAAAAATGAGACGGCCATGTTAACTACTTTTAATGAAGTAAACATGAAACCAATCATGGATTTACGCACTAAATACAAAGACATGTTCAAAGAAAAGCATGGTGTTGGTTTAGGCTTTATGTCTTTTTTTACAAAAGCTTGCTGCATGGCTTTAAAAGAATTTCCTGCTGTAAATGCTCAGATTGACGGTGAAGAATTAGTTTATAACAGCTTCTGTGATGTTTCAATTGCTGTTTCGGCACCAAAAGGACTTGTTGTTCCGGTAATAAGAAATGCTGAACAAATGAGTTTTGATCAGATTGAGAAAGAGGTTGTGAGGCTGGCAACAAAGGCACGGGACAATAAACTTACCATAGAAGAGATGACAGGTGGGACATTTACCATTACAAATGGAGGAATATTTGGTTCTATGCTTTCAACACCTATAATCAATGCACCTCAATCTGCAATTTTAGGAATGCATAATATAGTTGAACGACCAATGGCTGTTGGTGGGCAAGTAGTAATCCAACCAATAATGTATGTAGCTCTTTCTTATGACCACAGAATTATTGATGGCAGAGAATCAGTAGGTTTTCTAGTCAGAGTTAAACAACTATTAGAAGACCCTACCAGATTGATTTTAGGAGTTTAATCAATTTGCTCACAAACAAACCTCGGCCTAAAACCGAGGTTTGTTTTTTACCCTAATTTTATTCTTTTATTAAAATTTTATATTTTGATGAATAATTTTTAAAAATGAAGAATATTTTTCCCATTGGATTCTTTCTTTTGTTTATCGGGTGTAATTCCGAGCCTAATTCGGATTTGATCATTAAAAATCTTCAGCCTTCTGATTCACAAGCTATTCAATTTAATCCTGCCCACGAACCAAAAAACACTGATTCGTCTAATTGCAAAAATGTTGAAAATGAAATCGGTGTTGGGGAAGAATGTATTCTGAAAAATACTACAATACAAAAGGAGTATCTAAATTTAATCAATGAGAACAAAATAGACGGAATTCATAACCTTTCAGACACTTTATATAACGAAAATAAAGCCTTTGCAATAAATGATGAGGGATTAATTTCATCAGAATTTAAATGGGAAGGAAAGGATAAACTGATAATTATTTTGTCTTATGATGGAGGAGTTACCGAAATTGATTTTATTCAAAATGGGAAAAACCTCAAAAGAGCCATTTATTATTCCGGAGATTAATTCAAATATAAAATATGTTTTCTAAAATATTGATGATCACCAACATTCAAAGACCTATACAAAAGACAATCTAAAAATACTTTGGCAACCCTGTATATGCATCCATTCCGGAATTTGCTTCCGTGGCCTTCCTCAAGTTTTTACCCAAGAAGAAAGCCCTGGGTTATTCTAGAAAATGAAGTGAATGAAAAATAATTGACCAGGTGCGCCATTGCCCTTTCGGAGCAGTAAAAATGATTTAGATTTCTATTTTTTGGCTACCAATATCAGGTCCTTACAAAGTCCGAATTTCTTGTAATCTTCGGCATTAAAAGTTTCCCCATACTTTATTAGATCAACTGAGAATCCAGGAACTTCGAATCTTCCTTTTATATCGGTTCCATAATACCGGACATGGTCCCACTGTCCAAAATGTTTCTCTCTTTCTGCTGGTGTTTTAACATTATGATCCTCGTTAGTTGCTTTTAAGGTTTCATCAATGGGTGTTGTAATAATGGCTTTTCCTCCTGGTTTTAAAACTCTATACATTTCTGAGATTGCTTTTTTATCCTCAGGAATGTGTTCCATTACATGATTGCAAACAATGTAATCAAAAGTGTTATCAGAAAATTCCAATCTGGTGAGGTCAATATTTAAGATTCCCGACTGGTTGTTATAACCTTCCACCATTTTATCTCCAGGTACATAATCAATGTTTTTTGCTTTCCTGAATTTATTCACATATGGTAGTTCTGGTGCTACATGAAGAAGCTTGACAGGGTTTTTGAAAATAGATGTTTCATTTTTAAGATACAGCCAAACAAGACGTTGTCTGTTCCTTGCTCCGTTTTCAGGACTTACAAGGTGAGACTTCAATGGAATAAAAGTCTTAAAATATTTTTCTTCTAAAGGACAATATACTGGTTGCCGGTTGTCATTATTTAATGATGCTATAAAATACCTGGCTTTCCAATTTAACTTTCTTAGAGCAAACCTGACATCCTGCGACAGAATTTTTTTAGCCAGGTGTGTTATAAATCTTTTCATTTTAAGTAGATATAGAATTGTAATTGATGAACCAAATGGATTTCAAACTTACAGGATAAAGCTTGTAATAACAATTAGGTTAAAAAGAAGAGGAATGCACTTTAGGCGTATTTTTCAACCCATTTCACAGCGCAAATTTCACCATCCATTGCCGCGGAAACAATTCCACCAGCATATCCTGCACCTTCTCCACAAGGAAATAAGCGTCCTATTTGTACATGTTCCAGCGTTTCTTTATCTCTGGGGATCCTGATTGGAGAGGAGGTTCTGCTTTCCACACCTAATATTACAGCTTCGTTTGTAAAGTAGCCATTCATTTTCCTTCCGAAACTCTTGAAGCCTTTTTTTAATGCTTCACCTATGTATTCAGGTAGAACATGACTCATGTTTACCGAAGCCATTCCAGGCTGGTAAGAAGTTTCTGGCAATGAACCTGAGACTCTGTTATCAACAAAATCGACTAATCTTTGGGCAGGAGCATTTTGACTTCCACCTGCTATTCGGCAGGCATTCTTTTCTATCTCCTCTTGAAATTTAAGACCAGCCAAAGGACCAAACTCTTTGTATTTAGTTGTATCTGACAAGTCAACCTGTACAACAATTCCAGAATTAGAATATTTTGAATCTCTCCGGGAGGGAGACATTCCGTTGACTACGACCTCACCTTTCTCAGTAGCAGATGGAACTATAAAACCTCCCGGGCACATACAAAAAGAAAATACCCCTTTAACCTGATTTCCTATATTTTCCTGTGAGACCAAACTATAGCTTGCTGCTGGTAGCCATTCACCTCTTTGTTCACATTTGTACTGAATTTTGTCAATCAATTGCTGTTGGTGTTCAATCCTAACTCCCAAGGCAAAAGCCTTTTGTTCAATTAGAATAGCTTTCTGATGCAATAAATAATAAATATCCCTGGCAGAATGACCGGTTGCAAGAATTACGCCATCTGCCTGGTAATGATTACCCTTTAAAGTTTTTACACCTTTGATTTCTCCAAATTGAATATCCAAATCAGTAACTCTTTCCTCAAAATGAACCTCGCCTCCAAATTCAATTATTCCCTCCCTCATATTCTGGATCAGGGCAGGAAGTTTATTTGTTCCTATGTGTGGATGAGCATCAATAAGAATTTCATCTTTGGCACCAAATGCCACCAAAATTTCGAGTATTCGGTTTATATCTCCTCGTTTTGAAGAACGGGTGTAAAGTTTACCATCTGAATATGTTCCGGCGCCCCCTTCTCCAAAACAGTAATTTGAATCTGAGTTAACAATGTGGTCTTTATTAATAGCTGCTATATCCCTTCTCCTGGATTTAACGTCTTTTCCTCTTTCAATTAAAATAGGTTTATGTCCAAGTTCCAGTAATTTAAGTGCTGCGAATAATCCTGCCGGCCCTGCTCCGATAATTAGAACCCTTTGAGCATGTTTATGAATAGAGTTTGGTTTACTATAATTTAATGAAGGTACTGTTTCATTTTC
This sequence comes from Cytophagales bacterium, assembly GCA_014376535.1. Taxonomy (GTDB): domain Bacteria; phylum Bacteroidota; class Bacteroidia; order Cytophagales; family UBA9547; genus UBA9547. Next base: position 6,073 of record JACMRH010000061.1, read on the forward strand.
TTCAAAAAACTGAATGGAAAGGTTAACTTTAACATCCCTGCTTCTGGCATCAATTGATCTTCTTAATATTTTGAAAGGCAGAGGTTTAGAGTACAACCTATAACTCTGAGCATCAATAAATTTTAAAAAAGCATCGTTGTTAAATGCTACTTCTGGCTGAACGATGAAATCTATTATTTTCGACATAAATTGTGGAAATCAAAGATAGGTACAAGACTTGAAAGTGCAGGATAAAAGTCGCAACAGATTATTTTTATAGTCCAATTTTATATATTATTTCTTATAATATTTTGGAAAAGAAATTATGATTGATTTACTTTACGGGCTAATTGGAATACTGAACCCATATTTATTACCCCAAGTGTATGAAAAAGTTGATTAAACTCGCTCTGGCATCAACGCTGCTGCTTTCAGGTTCGGCAATAATGACTTCTTGTAGCAAAGGAGGAAACCCTACCAGCGATAAACCCGGTTCTCAAAGTACCACAACGGGTGTGGCATACAATGAGGATGATGGTTTTCAGGTTCAGCCATATTCTGGTCAGCCAGATGGTCCAAACCTTGTTTACATTGAAGGTGGACGTTCTGTAATGGGTTCTTTCGAAGAGGATTTGCTTACAACAAGAGATAACATTGAAAAAACTGTAACAGTAGCATCTTTCTTTATGGATGAAACTGAAATTGCAAATATTCACTGGTTAGAATATATGTTCCACATGAAGAGAGATTCTTCAGAGGAGCGTTCCCTGGCCGTTATTCCTGATACACTTGTATGGAAAAGTGAATTAGCTTATAATGACCCTTATATTGCTCATTATTTAAGATATCCTGGGTTTCGTTATTTCCCTGTAGTGGGTGTTAGCTGGAAACAAGCTGATGATTACTCTCGTTGGAGAACAAGCATGGTAAATTATAGCCTTGCTAAAAATGCTGGTGTAGAAATTCCTCAGGATGGTGGCCGTATTCCTTTAGAATCTGGTGTTGTATTACCTGATTACCGCCTTCCATCAGAAGCTGAGTGGGAATATGCAGCTTATGCACTTATTGGTAATCAGTGGTTGGATGAAAATCAATCTCAAAACAGACTTTATCCTTGGGATGGCCATGCTCTTCGTAATCCTTACGGAAAAGAAATGGGCTTCTTCCTTGCTAACTTCAAAAGGGGACGCGGTGACTACGCTGGTATCGCAGGTAAATTGAATGACGGTGCGATGATCACTGAATATATTTATAACTATCCTCCAAATGATTACGGACTTTACAATATGGCTGGTAACGTAAGTGAGTGGGTATATGACGTTTATCGCCCAACTTCATTTGAAGTTATTGATGACCTTAACCCTTTAAGAAGAGATGGTTATTTAGATCAAAAAGAAGGTTATGATAAAAAGAACTATCAAACTCTTATTGATGACCACGTTCGTGTTTATAAAGGTGGTTCTTGGAAAGATGTTGCTTACTGGATGTCGCCAGGAACAAGAAGATATTTAGAAGAAGATTCAGGTACAGCAACAATCGGTTTCCGTTGCGCCATGATCAAAGCTGGTACAAATTACTAGTTAGAAATAGTATACAAACAAAAAAGGCTTTCAGAAATGAAAGCCTTTTTTGTTGTAAAAGTTATGTTGACAAAAAGAAAATATCGATGATAGTTGTTACCGGTGCATCAGGATTTATAGGTAGTTGTTTGATTGCAAGGCTAAATGCTGATAATTTTAATTATATTATTGCCGTTGATGATTTCTCTATTAGAATTGAAAATATTCAAAATCTGAAAGGTAAAAAAATCCAGGAATTTGTTGACAGAACGGATTTTATAAAATGGCTAGAGGGAAATAATGAATTGGTTGAGTTCATTTTTCATTTAGGAGCCAGAACAGATACAACCGAGTTTGATTTTGAATTATTGAGAGAGTTGAACACTGA
>JACMRH010000525.1 GCA_014376535.1 Cytophagales bacterium
CATGCCAAAGGTTAAAACCAAATCGTTAGCGAAAAAGAGGTTTATGATCACTGGTACTGGCAAAATAAAGCGTAAACACGCTTACAAAAGCCATATCCTGACCAAAAAATCCACCAAAAGGAAGCGTAACCTTACGCATTCCGGCTTGGTTCACAAAACGGATGAAAGAAGAATAAAGCTTATGCTTTGTTTGAAATAATCAATTCCGTAAGGTTTCTAAATTAAGTTTCACCCGAAGTCTGGCAAATAAGATTCTGTAGAAAGAAGCGCCATCCTTTAAAAAATCAACAACAATGCCACGTTCAGTCAATCACGTCGCCTCCAGGGCAAGAAGAAAGAAAATTTTAAAAAGAACCAAAGGTTACTACTTGGCCCGCAGAAATGTATGGACGGTAGCAAAGAACACTTGGGAAAAAGGTTTGCAGTATGCATTCCGCGACCGTAAAGCAAAGAAAAGAGAGTTCCGCGCTCTTTGGATACAACGTATCAACGCTGCTGCCAGAGAACTAGGTTTGAATTATTCTCAATTCATGGGCAAACTAAACAGTTCTGGTGTAGAGCTTAACCGCAAAGCACTTGCCGATCTTGCAATGAATAATCCTGAAGCTTTTAAAGCTATTGTTGATAAAGTAAAATAGTCTAAGTGAAAATATAAAAAAGGGTTTTGGTCATTGATCAAAACCCTTTTTTTATTTAACGTTTACGAGGTTTTGAACCCCTTCAACGTTAACCCTATTCTTAATAAATACCAATTTTATGAATTATTTTTTTAAGGATGGCATATTTATTTTAAGAAATGAAGTACAAATAAGATATTATTTTCTTGTTTAAGAAGGAGGGACAATAATTGGCAATAGTGTAGACCAAATAATGCCAGATATAATTGTTCATCCGGACTGTCCCTCCTATCTTTTCCCTTCAGTTATAATTCTAAAACCAAACCATCATAAGCAAACTGAATTCCTGACGGTAATTCTGAAGATGTTTCTTTATGCGTACCCATGGTATGGCTCATGTGGATAAGATAAGCTTGGTCTGGCTTTAACTCCTGTATTAGATTAATTGCTTCATTTAAAGTGAAATGCGACAAGTGGGGTGTTTTTTGCAAGGCATTGATAACCAAAATTTTAGAGCCTCTAATCTTCGCTTTTTCCTTTTCAGAAATGAAATTGGCATCAGTAATGTAGGCAATATCACCTATCCTGAAACCATAAACAGGAAGCCTATGGTGCATAACTTCTATCGGAGTGATTTTAATTCCATTTATAAAAAAATCTTGATTTTGAATTTCATTCAGCACAACTCTTGGTATTCCAGGATAAGTAATGTTCTCAAAAATATAGGAGAATTCTGTTTTCAACTGGTCAAGAACAGATCTGCGACCATACAATGGCATATCCATATTATGTTTATGGTTAAATGGACGTATGTCGTCCAGGCCTGCTGTATGATCTTTGTGTTGGTGCGTGTAAAGGATTGCATCAATCTTACTTATTCTTTCACGCAACATTTGCTGACGGAAGTCAGGCCCTGTATCAATAATTATATTTGTGCTTCCTATCTGAAAAAGTACTGATACCCTTAGTCTTTTGTCCCTAAAATCGGAAGACTGACAAACCTGACATGAACAACCTATAACTGGTATTCCCTGTGAAGTGCCTGTGCCAAGAAATACAAGTTTCAAAGTGCCAGTTCTATTTGTGTAAGTTCCAGATAAAATTTCCTGTTGGACTCGCTAAAACGGCTAAGGTCTAAAGAAAGAGTTCGGATGATGTCAATAAGGCAATTGATTTTGCCTTCCAGCGGGTAGTATTTGTTGATTATCACTACCCCCTTTTCTTTTATCACACAATACCCAGATTTGAAATTTCCCTTTTCGTACCGCAAAATGTATTGAGATTCGGCAAAAAGGTCTTCCAGCTTATTCTGAAATTGCTTTGTATACTTAATCATAATTACTAATTAATAATTATTATTAAATAACTTAATTTAGTTAGAAGTATATTTTTTAACTAATTCAACAAGGTGATCAAAATTGAGAGGCTTTTGTAAATATTCACTGAAACCAACTGATTTTAAATATTCTACAGTGTGATTTGCTGCATTACCTGTAATGGCAATTACCGGAATATTTTTCTTTTTTTCGTCAGCATTTTTCCTAAGCTCAGTAACAGCTTCAATACCATTCATAATAGGCATGTTTATGTCTAAAAGAATTACATCAAAAGTTTCCTTTTCTACAGATTCTAAAAGTTCTTTGCCATTTTTCACACTTTGAATTTCAAAATTTTGAAACTGAAGGATTTTTTTTGTTAGGTTCTGAATTACAGAACTATCTTCGGCGATCAATACTTTTTTCTGAGACATGCTTATTTATAATTTTATGAATTTTTCGAAATAATTTTTAAACTCTTCCCAGAACCACAATAATGTTTCAAGGTTTGGTTCTAGATTTTCTGAATCACCTTTTTTAAGGCCTTTTTCAATAACCTCTGCCAATTTAGAGATTTTTATAACACCAAGTGTACCAGAATTTCCTTTTAGTGTATGTAGCTCGTACCTTATTCTTTCGTAATCCTGGATTTTACCCGCTTCAATAGAACTGAATATCTGGTCATAAGCTTCTGTGATAAACTCAGCATAAGTTTCCTGTACGAGTTCCTCACCGCCTAAATTTCTAAGGCTGTTCATTATTGAGTTGTCAACAATTGAATCTTCTGTATTTTCGTCTGGGTCGAAATCCAATTTCTTTGGCAAAGTAAATACTTTATTAATTTCTGGTCTTGCAGTAAAATTTGTTAAATCAGGGTTTTGTATTTCAACCCATTCTTTAATTTTAGCTAATAATATCTCTGCCCGGATAGGTTTGGATACATAATCGTCCATTCCGGAATTCATAAATTTCTCTTTGTCTTCACGCATTGAATATGCTGTCATGGCAACAACAGGAGGAATTCTGAACAAATCCAGTTTTTTAATATGTTGGGTTGCAGTAATTCCATCCATGCCAGGCATTTGAACATCCATCAACACAAGGTCATAAAAAGTTCCTTCTGCAACCTTATCTATCGCACTTTGTCCATCTGAAACTACATCAATTGTACAACCACCATGTTTTAATATTTCACCAGCAACTTTCTGATTAATATTGTTGTCATCTACCAATAATATATGAGGTGTGTAAGTTGTAAAGTGAATCATTCCCATTTCTGAATCTTCACTTTTTTCTACAATCACACCTGATTCATGGGCCATAAAGGTAAACCAGAAGTTACTTCCAGTTCCAACATTCGAGGTTACACCAATCTCTCCACTCATTAATTGGGTTAATTGTTGTGATATAGCCAAGCCTAAACCTGTACCTTTATAGGTTTTTGTAGAACCATTGTCCAGTTGCTGGAAAGTGGCGAAAAGTTTTTTTATATCGTCTGCAGTGATCCCAATACCTGTATCTATTACCTCAACTTTAATTACATGCTCTGTATCCTTTTGGGCAAATGGTGAAACTTTTACTTTAACAAAGCCCTTATCAGTAAATTTTATAGAATTTGAAGTGAGGTTTGAGAGGATTTGCAATAACCTTGTCTCATCAGCAAAAAGATTTAACGGTGTTTGAGGTGAAATCTCATATTGCAATTCTATTCCTTTATTAACAGCCTGTTGTTTAAAAAGAGAATATAACTTTTCAATAGTGTGTTTCAATGAAATCGGGGATAGTCTCAATTCCATCTTGCCTGCTTCTAATTTAGAAAGGTCCAGAATGTCGTTTAAGATTTCCAATAAGGTTTCCGATGACTTTTTGATAGTTTGTACATATTCTTTTTGGCGACGGTCTAATGTGCTTTCAGCCAGGAGATCGATCATTCCTATAACACCATTCATAGGTGTGCGAATTTCATGGCTCATATTGGCAAGAAAAACCTCCTTAACCTTTAAAGACCTTTCAGCCAATTCTTTAGCTAGCAATAATTCTTCAGAAGATTTTTTTAACTCAGTAATATCCCTGGCAACACCTGCAATAGCAACTGGCTGCAAATATTTATCATAAATAAGCCTTAAGTGCGTATTGCAATTTAAGGAAGTACCATCTTTCTTTTGAAGAATTACCTCATAGTTTCGTACTGCACCAGTGCGTAATAACTCTTTGATGAGTTTTTCCTGTTTTTTAGGATTAATATAAAAATCCGCAATGTTCCTACCAAGAAGTTCAGTTGGTTTGTATCCACAAATCTCATAAATCGAAGGACTTACCAGTGTTACTATTCCTTTTATATCAGTTCTGTAGTATATATCCTGGAACGACTCAAATATGTTACGGAACTTCTCTTCACTTTCCTGAACTGCAAGTTCAATTCTCTTTTTTTCTGTTATGTTATGGGAAATTATTGAGACTTCGTTGATGCTGCCATCAGGTTCATAGATTGGATTAAAAAAGCTATCCCACCACAAATCGTTACCATCTTTAACTTTAATCTTGGTTTCAAGGTGTTGAGGGTTTCCATTAAAAACCTCTTCATATTTTCTGTTCGTGATTTCTTTATACTCTTCTCCGGCGAGTACAGGAATATTCTTGGTTACAGTCAACCCAATAGCCGGCCGTATTCCATATTGTTTAAATACTGCCTCTGAATAATTTTTATTGAAAGAAGTAAGAACCCTTTCCCTTGTTACAGTCCAAATTAAGTGAGAACTTGATTCGAAAATGGCATTCAGTTTGGCAGTTTGAGTTTTGATCATTTCCTCACGCCTTTTTCTCTCAATAACAAAAGCGATCTGTCCAGAAACGAAGTCGAGCATTTCCAAATGCCTTAATCTGTATTTACTTTTATCATTGTAACTTTTTACCCCAATTACACCTATTATTTCACCATCCTGTTTTAACGGAACACCCATCCATATTTTAGGAATGCGGCCTGAAATAATCAGCTTATTTTCGCTTGCGAGTTGTATAATATTCTCTTCAAAAAGAAAAATAGGGCTGCCATATTTTAAAGTATATTCAGTGAGTGCATCAGAAGTGATAGGATTACTATTCTCCAAAGAAGGATATCTCCCAAATTGTTCATCTACATAATAAGGATATTCAAGTGATTTTCTGTGCTTGTCAAACAAGGCCACATGAAAATTATTTACTTCAATTACATTCTTTAACAACTGATGGATATCCTGAAATAAAGTATTCAGATTATCACTTTTTAATGCAAGGTTTGCAATACCATAGTAAAGATATTGTGTCCTTTCAGCTCTAACTTTGTAAGTGTTATCGTAGAAAATACCTCTGTATTCAATGGTTTTACCATTTTGAGATTTACAGTTTATGCTTCCGATAACATAAATGAGCTTTTTGGATTTGGTTAAAAATTTTGTTTCAAGGTTTTCTAATTTCTCACCTTGTGCAAGTTTTTCTAAATATTCCTGTGTGGAAACCTGGGAGTCCTCTGTTAATATATCCTTAAAAGACAGGGTACTTATTTCTTCATCGTTATACCCTAAAGCATTTTTCCATGATTCGTTTACGTAAGAAATGTTACCTTCCGGTTTAAATGCCACAATAAGGTCACTGGCATTCTCAAAAAGCTCCCGCATTTTTTCGTTAGAATCACGAAGAGCCCTTACCATCCTCTTATTTTCTGTCACATCTTCCCCCAGCATGGTTAATCCTGCGATTTCACCTTGCGGGCTTGTCATTAAAGTGGCAGTAAATTGAATGGTCCTTTCATCACCATATTTGGTGAGCATTTTCCATTCAAATTTATTAATGAACCCTCCGGCAACCATTTCATTATAAAACTCACCCTTTTTGTATTTTTTGTCAAGTATGAAAATCTGGGAAGTTTTTTTTCCAATTATCTCCTGGTCTTTTTTTCCAAGAATTCTGGCCAGTGCTAAATTTGTATAGGTTATCTTTTCATTGCTGTCAATGATCAATGCGAAGAAATTTGCCTTCTCGAATACTTTATGAAGTTTTTCTTCAGTCTTTTTAAGAGCAACTTCATCGCGCATTTTAGCTTCTGCCAATTTACGTTCTGTAATATCTCTTTCTACACAGATAATAACTGGTTCATCGTAATATTCACCTTTTTTAAGGGTGATTTCTTTTGTGAACTGCATGCCATTTGGAAGCCTCCCACCTACTTCCAGTTTCTGAATATTTCCTGTCCAGGTGCGACGAAGCTTATAGGTTAGCTTTAAGCTGTCCTGAATGTTTTTTATAGCAACTCTTACATAGAATTTACCAACTAAAAGTTCTACTTCCTGGTTGTAATTATTTTCTGCCGTATGGTTTGCATTGATTATGTAGCCCTTTTGGTTAAGTATAAAAATGGCGTCATCACTAGAATCAAAAAGACCTTTATAGCTTAATTCAGAAGCTTTTAGCTTTTTATTAGCTTGCCAGAGTTCTGTGATATCATGAGCGAGGCCTTGAACTACAGTTATGGAATCTTCGTTTTTAACAAGCTTGTTGCTGTATTTTAAAATTCTGACATTTCCATCTCTGTCAAAAACCTTCATGTATCCCTTATCATAACCATTTGCCAGGACTCGTTCCAAATATTCTTCAAACTTATCTCTCACCTTTGGAACAAGGATATCCCTCATATCAGCAAATTCCTTTAAAGGAAGAAAATCGGAAACCACTTTGTTAAGGGCCAGGACCTTTCCAGTCTGATCATGGATAAAAATCAGGTCATGGCTATTTTCATTTACTAACTTTTGCAATTCAGAGACCTTACCAGATGGTTGTAAAGTATGGCTCTGTGCTATTTCGAACTGAGAAATGATTTTTTTCAGCTCGGTTATTTCCTGCAAAAGCTCTTCCTTTGTACGCTCTTTCTCGGTTACGGCCATTCTTAATTTAACACTATCTAATATACATTATTTCAGACAAAAAGTAACACGTTCAGATGTGAAAAGTTGATTTTACTTTTCAAATTCCAATAAAGTAAACTTAGAAATCTTCCTGTCCCAGTAACCATAATGGACTTTATCCTTAAAAGCATATTCTGCTGAAACTTCCGGAATCTTGCCGTTTTTAAAATTCCTTGCCCAGAAAAGGTTTTTACGGTTATGATAATTTGTTTGTAAAGACATAGGTACATGGGCAAACTCTTTTTCAGATAGTACTGAATGAAAATATGCTTTTTCAATACTAACACTATAGCCACGGTTACTTATGCCATAAGGATAATAAAAAGGATCAAAAGCTCCGGAACCAATTCCTACGCCCATCGCACCTATTCCCATTCCAACTCCCATTCCCATTCCCATTCCAATAGTGGGTCCCATAGCCTGGGATACATAAATTTCTGATTGATGGGAACCTATTGTAAGTTCATAAGCATTATTAGATAGTTGTCTTGCAGTAACTCCAAGATCTGCGCCACGGATTATTTTGAAGAATTTTTCTGTGTTTTTAACCGGTTCAATTGTCGGAACAGAACCATTACTACTTTCTTCAAATAATATTGGCCCATTCTTTATTTCAATAGGCATATCGTCAAAAATATTATGGTTTCGGATAAGCTTAAAATTTCTGAAATCAATTATAGCCAGGTTTAATTGGTGACCATTGCTTGTGACCCTGAAAAAATTATCCTGGAATAAATATGAATTTCCTTTGGTTGTCTGGGGCGATGTTTCAAGTTCAAGTTTAAAACTAAATTTTTTGTAATAAGATTTCTTTTTGGTCAAATCTGCTATAACAATGTGAGAAGTGTTATTTCGGTCGAAAATCATAACTAACTTATCATCTCTTACATAAAGTTTCCTATCAGTGTAAATATCAGATAGTTGCTGCTCCAGTTCATAATTAATATATGTAATGCCTATATCAGAAAAAGGCTCCTGATTAAGAAGGTTCAGCTCTGTTTTAAGTGCTGTTATCAGCATTGGGAATTCTATTTTAAATGTATCTGTCCCAGCTAATTTGAAATGATCATAAGACCTGACAATAAGATGGTTACTAGTGTCAATTATACTTAATGCACACATTTTGTCTTTCACCTGAACAGCCTTCAAAAAATGCTCTTTGTCGTTCTCTTTAAAAAGCTTTTGGTAGTTAAAATTCTGCCCTCCTGATGAACTTAAAACACTGAATTCACCAGATTTTATATTTAAAAAATACAGACTTATTAAGCTGTCTGATTCCAGAAAGTTAACATATCTGTTTCGTGCAATTGGATTATTGTATACCAGGCTTTTAGTATTTTGAAAGGTGCTGTCAAAAGTTATTATTTCGTATTCAGAATCGTTCTGAAAGAAAAGTTTGACAGGCTTTTGTGGGCGACTTACTTTATAAACAAATTCAGTTGGCTTGTTTTTTAGATTATAAGTTCCAATAACCCTTTGGGAAAAGAGAGAAAGAGGGAATAAAAGTAGAATTAAAGCCTTTTTGAACATGTTAGCTTCTTTGTTCAAACTTACATGGAAACGGGGACTTTACGAAGGATTGATTAACTAAACCGAACATCCCAAAGGGAAATATTTCTGTCATCACTTCCACTTATGAGTAATTCCTTAAAAGAATTCCATTGAAGTTTATTAACAGAGGTGGCATGACCGCCGTGCCGGGACTTATCAATCACTTTTAAAAGTTTATGTGTTTGTGAATCCCAAATTTTGATAGATTTGTCCATGCTGGCGCTGGCGTAGAACTTTCCATTTGGTTTAAAAACAATATGATGGATCGCATACATATGGGCGACAATGGAAGTTTTGAGAGTGTAATTATTATTTACATCCCATACTTTTATGTGGGCATCTCTGCTTCCTGATAATAATTCTGTTCCATCTGGAGAATATGCGACTGTGAATACAGAATTATTATGAGCCTGTATTTCAGCGACTAAAACTTCTCCTTCAACTATTCTGATAAAATTGTCGCTGTAACCTATTGCCAATTGCCCGAATATAAAATTATAAGAAAGGCATCTTGCACTTTTATCTGAGAAATTAAAAATACTACACAGCGAAAAATCTTCCAGCCAAAATGCATGCACTTTGCCGTCACCACATGCCACAAATACCTTTTGTTCAGCCAGGACAATATCAAATATTGCTGCTTCGGTAAAATGCAGGTTCCTTATTTCCTTTTTTGTTGATAAATCTATGACATGTAAGCCTTTGAAATTTTGCCCGATGATCAGCCAGTTTTTTACCGGAACATAAGTCAAAGCATAAACCGAATTTTCTACTTTGGCAATTACTTCCCCCAGGTCAGGATTATTCATATCCCATTTCACAACCAGTCCATCCCCTGAGGCAGAGAAGAAAAAAGATTCCTCTCCGGATTTCTCTAAAACATAAACACAATCTTTGTGACCTGTGTATGTTGAAACTTTTGTAACTTCTACCATTCCCAAAATTACAATTTGTTCACAATTGTATGGCTATAAATCAACCTCAACCTTGCAAAAACGTATCTTTGCTTACTAAACAAGAATATTGCCTCTTACAGAAAAAAAATATTTTTATCGCTCCAATATGAGTTGGGGACTCTGGCACATCACAGAAGGACTGGATGAGTTGGTTGAAACTCTTGACTTAAATGATATAGATTTTAGTTATCTCGACAAAATTGGTCATGATAAAAAAAAGAAGGAATTTCTGGCAAGCAGGATTGTAATCAAACAACTTCTCTCCTATTACGACAAGCCTTACAAAGGAATAATCAAAGATGACATTTTGAAGCCTTATCTTGTTGGCCATAAATATCATGTCTCGCTGTCTCATTCTCATGATTTTGCCTCGGCAGTTATTCACCCGGAAAAGAAAACAGCAATAGATATTGAACTGATATCTAAAAAACTGCTTTTAATTGCACCAAAATTTTTAAATCCAGCCGAAGCGGCATTCTGCCAGGATGACTTGAACAAAATCACTTTGCTTTGGTGTGCCAAAGAAACTTTGTATAAAGTATTTCATGGTCGGGGACTGATATTTAAAGAGAATCTTTTCGTAACAGGTTTTCCTGAAGGAAATAATGGAATGATGGAAACTGAAATAAGGCTAGGAAGTCAGGTTTGGAAATACAGAATGCATTATATGATCCTGAATGGTTATGCAATTACTTTTATTGAAGAATAAACTTTGATTTACGATTTTTGACCTACGAAGTACGATTTACTCCCCTATCGTAAATCCAAAATCGTAATTCGTACATTACTTTCTTAGTCTTATCAAAGTATATCCTAAAGCGCCTGCAGTAAACGAGGCAAGAATAATAGCAAGTTTTGAAGTGTCAATCATTTGTTGATTAGTGAATGCAAGGTTGGTAACAAAAATGGACATGGTAAATCCAATTCCGGCAAGAATATTTACCAAAAACAAGTCATAGATTTTTATTCCAACCGGTAATTTTGTTAATCCCATTTTGGAAGTTGAAACTACTGTTAATGTTATTCCGAATGATTTCCCGCAAAGCAAGGCAAAAAAGATTCCCAGGCTAAGAGAGGAAAACAGGTTATTCACAGCATTTACATTTACTGACACACCTGAATTGCATAGAGCGAATAATGGCATGATCAATAGACTGGCAAATCCATTTAATTTATGTAACAATATTTCCAATGGAGGTTCAGCATGTAACCCGTTGATATTTTTTGATTTTAAAGGGACAAATAAGGCTAAAATCACACCTGATATTGTCGGATGAATTCCGGTAGCATTCAAAGAGTACCAAAGTAATGCTCCTACACTTGAATAGAGAAATAAGTTTTTAATATTCCATTTGTTCATCCCAAACAATACAACAATCAGCATTGCTGAATAAAGGAAATAAAGCAAGTTCAATTGTTCTGAATAAACAGATGCTATAATAATGATTGCTCCAAGATCATCTACAACAGCCAAAGCCATTAAAAATACTTTTAAACTAAGAGGAACCCTGTTTCCAAGCAATTGGATTATGGCCAAAGAAAAAGCAATGTCTGTTGCTGTTGGAATTGCCCAGCCAGTTGCTGCTTCGGTATTATAGTTAAAAAGCAGAAAAATGATGGCTGGAAATGCCATTCCACCAATAGCACCGACAACAGGTAAAATCGCTTGTTCACGGGTAGACAATGTTCCCTGGACCAATTCTCTTTTTATTTCAAGGCCAACAACTGTAAAGAAAATAGTCATTAAACCATCATTTACAAATTGTTCTATGGTGAAAGAAAAGATTTGAAGATCAATTTTGGTATGCCAGAAATGAGCAAAAGAATCTCCGAAAGGAGAATTGGCCCAGATTAAGGCTATTAGGGTCGCTAATAACAATAAATAGCCGCTTGCCTGCTGAAGTTGAAGAAATTCTAAAAATGGTCTCGAAATCCTGGCAAAGGCTTTTGAGATTTTTCGGGATTTTAAAATTGGATTTGGCAAAAGAGATAATAATATTCAAATATGACATAAAATAAAGAATATCTGATTTTGATTAATTTCTATTCCCGAATATTCCGGTTATGGACAAGGTTTTAAACCTCCATCATTTTAGGTAAATTTACTTTTCTCTAAACTTTGCTTCATTCCTTTCCTTCAACTACCTCTAAACTCATCAAAGAAAAAGCCCGCAAGCTTGGCTTTGATTTCTGTGGAATTGCAAAAGCCGATTTTTTGAAAGAAGAAGCACCTAGGCTTGAAACCTGGTTGAAAAAATCTATGCACGGAAAAATGTCATGGATGGAAAATCATTTTGACAAAAGGTTAGATCCACGGCTACTTGTTGATGACGCTAAATCTGTGATCACCATGTTGCTCAATTATTATCCTGAAAATGAGCTGAATACAGAAATAAAGATCTCCAAATATGCTTATGGCAAGGACTACCATGATGTAATTAAAACAAAACTAAAAACGCTATTAGCTGAGCTCAAACTGGAGATTGGTGATTTTAACGGCAGGGCATTTGTTGATTCGGCCCCTGTAATGGATAAAGTTTGGGCAAAAAAAGGCGGCCTTGGCTGGATTGGGAAAAATAGTAACCTTCTAAATAGAGAAATGGGCAGCTTTTTCTTTATTGCTGAATTGATTGTCGACCTGGAATTGGAGTATGACGGTCCATTGGAAGATTATTGCGGGACATGTACCCGTTGCATTGAGGCCTGCCCTACGGATGCAATTACGGAACCCTATGTCGTAGATGGAAGCAAATGTATTTCCTATCTGACTATTGAATTAAAAGAAAATATTCCTTTAGAATTTAAAGGAAAAATGGAAAACTGGGTATTTGGTTGCGACATATGTCAGGATGTTTGTCCCTGGAACCGATTTTCCAAGCCAAATAATATTGAGGAATTTAAAACCTCTTCAGATCTCCAGGATTTAACAAACAAAGATTGGACGGAGATTACTGAAGAAGTATTTAATAAAGTATTTAAAGGAAGTGCTGTAAAACGAACAAAGCACTTAGGCTTGCAACGGAATATACGCTTTATAAAACCGCAAGCTGGTTCACGTTAAAAAAGCACTTGTCCAAAATAAAATGATGCGTTTTTCCATAGTTCTGGTAACACCATTTTTTAAATTCCTTTAGTTCGTCAATCCGCAATCCGCTCCTGATTGCTTTGCTAAGTTCTCTTTCAAAAATAGAAGGCTCAAAGCTAACTTTTGAGAGTATGAGTTTAAAGTATTCCAACATAACTTAAAAAGTTTAATGGTTCAACAATTAACTAAGCAACATAGACTGAGCTATCTGAAAGTTGCTTAACAAATATATACAATGGTGTAATTGAAGTCAAGCAATAGATGTAATAATATATTCGTTGCAACAAGTGTTTCAAAAACAAGATTGAATCTCCAATATTATCCTAAGAAGATCATTATCAAATAATTACTCAAAAAAAATAATTATTAAAAAGTTTTCAATTTCAAATTTAAATAAAAAAATATAGATGTAATAAAAAATGATTTGGGGACAAAAAATTTAATTCATTGCCCCCAAATAGTAGTTGCTATAACATTTCAAATATACCAGCGGCGCCCTGACCTGTACCTACGCACATTGTTACCATTCCGTATTTTTTATTTCTTCTTTTCAATTCATTAAAAACCTGTACTGAAAGTTTCGCACCTGTGCAACCCAGCGGATGCCCTAAGGCAATTGCGCCTCCATTTACATTAATTTTTTCCGGGTTTAAATCCAGCTCTCTTATAACAGCAAGAGACTGTGCAGCAAAAGCTTCATTCAATTCAAACAGATCTATGTCATCCTTTTTTAATCCTGCCATTTTCAGTGCTTTGGGGATTGCTGCCACAGGTCCAATTCCCATAATCCTTGGTTCAACTCCTGCAACAGCGTAAGAAACCATTCTCGCAATAGGTTTGATATTTAATTGTTTTACCATTTCTCCTGACATCAGCATTACAAAAGCAGCCCCATCTGAGGTTTGGCTTGAATTTCCTGCAGTTACAGTCCCTTTATCTGCGAAAACTGGTTTTAGTTTTGCTAATGCTTCTACGTTTGTATCGGCACGAGGGCCTTCATCAGTATCTACTATTGTATCTTTGGTTTTTTTCTTTTCGTTTGCATCCAGGAAAGTTTCTGAAACTTTAAAAGGGACAATATCGTCTTTGAAAGCGCCTGTTTTCAAGGCATTTACAGCTTTCATATGAGAATTATATGAAAATATATCCTGATCTTCACGGCTTACTTTATATTCAGCAGCAACTGCTTCGGCGGTTAATCCCATTCCCCAATAATAATCTGCATGGGCTTTGGCAAGATCTGCTCCAGGGGCAACTCTCCAGCCACCAAAAGGGATAAAACTCATGGTTTCTACCCCACCAGCAATAATACACTGAGCATATCCGGCTTTGATTTTAGCATCCGCAATCGCAATTGTTTCAATCCCTGAAGAACAATAACGGTTCACAGTCATTCCAGGAACTTTATATGTATCAAGGCCAATAAGTGAAATAAAGCGGGCAACGTTCATTCCTTGTTCAGCCTCAGGCATGGCATTTCCTACTATTACATCGTCAATTATCTCTTTGTCCAGTCCGGGAACAGATCCTACAAGATGTTTTACAATGTGGGCACCCAAATCGTCTGGTCTTGTAAAACGGAATGCACCTCTTGGGGCTTTTCCAACAGCAGAACGGTAACCGGCAACTATGTATACTTCCATATTTGTTAAAGCTTAATCAGTTCGATTATACGATTTTTTTTTTTGAAGGGTTATTTTTTGAATACTTTTAAAGGAGTATTTGTTACCAGCAATAACAGAACAATTTTTGACATGAAAAAGATACCTTTTTTAAAGAAAACAAATCCCGTTTTAGATAAATCAGAACAAGAACTTGGTTTAAGCAGAAAATCCAATGCCAACCAAAAAAGACTAATTTTTGATGACGGCAATTTTAATGTTCGCCGTACCGGAATCAATCCTTTAAATATTGCCAGTCCTTTCCACTGGCTTATTACTTCTAGCTGGACTTATTTTTTCGCCATTGTACTTGGATCTTATTTCATGGTAAATCTTTTCTTTACAGTTTTATATTATTTAGTTGGGGTAGACCAGCTTGCCGGACATTTGGGTGAAGACAATTGGGGAAAATTTTTGGAAGCCTTTTTCTTTTCAGCTCAAACCCTTACTACAGTTGGCTATGGCCGGATAAGTCCTGCTGGTTTAGCCTCAAATGTTATTGCCACTTTTGAAACACTAATTGGCCTTCTGGGTTTTGCTGTTGGAACTGGTATTATGTATGGAAGATTTTCCAGGCCAAACGCTAATATTATTTTCAGTAAAAACGCCCTGATTGCACCATATAAAGATGGCATGTCTTTTCAGTTTCGTACTGCAAATGGAAGAAACAATCAATTAATTGAGGTAGAAATTCAAATATCCTTTTCCTGGATGGACCTTGAGAATAATAAAAGGCAGTTTAATGCTTTAAAACTGGAAACCAGTAAGATCAATTTTTATCCATTAAACTGGACCGTAGTACATGTTATTGATGAAAATACTCCCTTGTTCGGCTGGTCTGAAGAAGAACTGAAACAAAGAGATGTGGAAGTTTTGGTTTTGTTTAAGGCATTTGACGATGTTTTCAGTCAAACCGTGCATACCCGGTTCTCCTACAAATACCATGAAATAATTTGGGGCGCGAAATTTAAACCTATGTTTTATGTGGAAGAAAATTCACAAACCATACTTGAACTGGATAAGGCAAGTGATTATGAATTAACACCTTTGTATTCTTCCATCGATTAATTTATTTCCTGATAAAATACTTTCTGAACCATAATTCAAACGCCGGATCTAAAAATTCTGCTTTTCCGTTTTGAATATCTATAAAATCAGCATTTCTTAATACATCTTTATTCTTGGCTACATTTCTTGGTGTGCCCAGGCGGTAATCCTGCATTACCTGGGCGGCTGTAAATTGGGTCTCGCATTCAGAAACGGCCTTTAATAAATTTATTTGGGTTGTACTGATAGACTCAATTTCCATTTGATAAAGTGCTTCATTGTGTTGCAGAAGTTCTTCCAATGAATTAGCGACTATTTCCTCGGTTCCAATTTTATCTGTATTGCTCCAAACTATATGTGCCAGTTGCTGTACATAATAGGAGTGACATTTCATTAAATCTGCGATTAATCCTGCTAACTCTTTTGAAATCGTTTTTCCAGAATTGGTAAATGCTTCAACAATATGCCCAACCCAATGTTGCCGCTCAATTTTACCCAACATCATGATTTCACCAAAACGATAAAATGGCCGGTTCTTTTCGTTGAATATGCCGGACATCATGTGCCGCTTGCTTCCATACAAACAATAACTTACGTTTTTATGATGCTGCCATTGAGACCTCAATAGCTTTTCAAATGAATCGGGTTCAGCAAAATTTCTGATATTTTGGAATTCATCGATGCATACCACAATTCTGACTCCTTTTTTCAAGGCAATTGTTTCTGCCAGGTTTATAAGTTCTTCTTTGTGCTTGCCTACCTGCTTCCAGTCAATACTGAGGGAGAAATCCTGCATTGGGTCAATCCCGTAGCTAAACCGGGGAACAACTGCCTTAAAAAAATCTTTCCCCGCATTTAGCCAATCTTCCATTTTCGAGGAAGTGCATTTTATCAATTCTCTGGCTAATGTTTCATAAAACTCTTCTTCGTTCAACAGCGAAAAAACATCCACAAAACAAAAGAGCAGGTTCTTTTCCTTCAGGCTCACTAACCTTGCCGTCTCTCTGACCAGGGAAGTTTTGCCCCAACGACGCGGAGAAATCAAAATAGTATTTACGCCACTCCTGAAGTTTTCGCTTATCCGGGCTTTCTCTTTTTCACGGTTTACAAACAGTTTGCTGCTTACTGTTTTTCCAAACTGGAAAGGAGAATTAAAAATTGTACTCATGGGTATTATACCAAGTGGTATTATACCCAAAGGTATAAAATGTTTCAGGAATTTGCAAGTAATAATTTTTCAATCACTTTGGGGAAATGTTCATATTCCAGAGCATGTACTTTTGAGGCAACATCTTCAGCAGTATCGTTTTCTGTCAGCAAGCAGGTTTCCTGCAAAATGTATTTTCCCTCGTCATAATGCTCGTTTACATAATGAATAGTAATACCAGAATATTTTTCTTTGTTTAAAACAACTGATTCATGAACACGCATTCCATACATTCCTTTACCGCCGTAATCAGGTAAAAGTGCAGGATGAATATTGATGATCCGGTTTGGAAATTCCTGGACAATATTGGGTGGCATCAACCATAAAAAACCTGCTAGAACGATTAAATCAGGTTGAAAGCGTTTAAGGTGATTTAAAACAGACTGATTTTCCCTTAAATCAGATTTGTCAAAAACTATTGAATCAATATTTAATTTTTTTGCTCTTTCTAATACAAAGGCATCAGGTTTATTGCAAAAAATAAGGTATTGAATATTATATTGTTTTAGACCCATATAAGTAACAATATTTTCAATATTTGAGCCAGATCCGGAAGCAAAAAAGGCAATTTTCTTTGTTGACATTGTTCGATTAAACCACAAAGAACGCAAGAATTAAGGATTTAAGTAATGGTCTTGCATTTTGCTTTATAGATTTTAAAACAGCTGCTATATTTGTCTCAACTTTTTCAAATGCTATGAACTTCACGAATCAGACTTTAAAAACAGTTTTACTGGCCTTCATTTCAGGAATTGCAGGGACATTGGTCCTTTATTATTTTTTGCCAACTAAAGATAGGGTCCTTGTTCAATACGAACAGGCAACACCAAACAGGTATGCTAATCTTTTACTGGAAGCACCGCAGAAACTGGATTTTGTTGAGGCTTCAGAAGCTAGCACTCCTGCTGTCGTATTTATTAAAACCGCTTCAACAGTTTATAATCAAATGAGTTGGTTTGATTATTATTTCAACGGAAGTGGTGGAACACAACAACAAGTAAG
>JACMRH010000526.1 GCA_014376535.1 Cytophagales bacterium
ATTTGGGCTAACGGATGGGCTGAAGGTCGGGCAAAAGCTTACGGCATCACTGTAGATGACTTGCCGGCCTATTATGCAAAAAGAACGCTGTTAAATGAAACCATTTTACCTGAAGATATAGCTAATGCATGTTTTGCTTTTGCCGTAGGCTTGCTTAATAAGTCTACGGGGAATAGTTTAAATGTTGATGGTGGTATTCCGACGGCTTTTCTCAGATAAAGTTTTGTCTTTTTAAGGGAAGACGTCAAAAGGTTAGTTATTTCTTAATTGGCTCGCCTTTCATTTTTTCCTGTTCGTTATTTATGGGTCATACATACCATTCGATCTTCAACAATTTTAATGTTATAAGATGTGGTCTGTATGAACAACAACACTAAATTGTAAATCGTTTACTAAAAATGTAAATATGAAATTGAACGAAAAAATTATAAATGATTTTAATAAAAAGAATATTGATCCGCATACACGTGCTTATGAATTTATTGCTGCAGGTATAAAAGATGTTGAAGGGGTGATTAAGAAATTAACAGCTTTTCAAATAGCAATACCCAGTTGGGCATTAGGCACCGGTGGTACCAGGTTTGGACGGTTTAACGGTGTAGGAGAACCTGGTACTCTGGAACAGAAGATTGAAGATATTGGGTTGCTGCATTCACTTAATAAATCCAGCGGTGCTATTTCATTGCATATTCCATGGGATATACCTGAGGATGCAAATGCTATCAAACAATTGGCTACATCGTACGGTTTAAAATTCGATGCAATGAATTCCAATACTTTTCAGGATCAACAGGATCAGCTGAATTCATACAAATTCGGATCTTTACAACATGTTGACAAAGCAGTTCGTCGGCAAGCCGTTGATCATAATATTGAAGTTATAAAACACGGGGAGGCATTAGGTTCTAAGTCATTAACTGTATGGCTTGCAGATGGGTCTAGTTTTCCTGGGCAACTAAACTTTAGAAAAGCCTGGCAAAATACTTTTGAAGGTTTGCAGGAAATATATGCCGCATTACCGCAAGACTGGAAATTATTTATTGAGTATAAGGCATTCGAACCTAACTTTTATTCTATGACGGTTGGCGATTGGGGTCAATCTTACTTGTACACGACCAAACTTGGGCCCAAAGCTTACACTCTTGTAGATCTTGGTCATCATTTACCGAATGCAAACATCGAACAGATCGTTTCCTTGCTTATGATGGAAAATAAACTTGCAGGTTTTCATTTTAATGATAGCAAATATGGAGACGACGATTTAACGGTCGGCAGTATAAATCCCTACCAGCTTTTCTTAATTTTTAATGAATTGGTGGAGGGGATGGATCTAAAAAATATGAACCATGCAACTGACTTGGCCTGGATGATTGACGCCAGCCATAATGTAAAAGATCCATTGGAAGATTTACTTCAATCCATCCAGGCTATCATGATAGCATATGCGCAGGCTTTGATCGTAGATAGAAATAAACTGCAGGAAGCACAACAGGCAAATGATGTAACGTATGCGCAGGAGATTTTGCAAGAAGCCTATAGAACGGATGTGCGCCCACTTGTTGCAGAGGCAAGCTTGAGAGCGGGGGGTGCCATACAGCCGTTACAGCTTTTCCGTGCCTTGAACGTAAGGGAGCAACTTAGAAAAGAAAGAGGTCAAAAAATTATAGCCACAGGTTTATAAATCCACATAATGCCTATCCCGGTAATTGTCATATTTGATGTTGGTAAAACAAATAAAAAACTTTTCCTTTTTGATGAAAAGTATGTAATTGTTTACGAAGA
>JACMRH010000527.1 GCA_014376535.1 Cytophagales bacterium
ATAAAAAGATCGCCGAGTAAAGGTGCTTTATCGGTCAGTTCTTTGTCCTTTTTGATTTCGTCAAAAAGAGCGTCGTAAAAGTTGTCTTGAGGTGCCATAGGAATGTATTTAGAGGGATTTTATATCCTCCGGAAAAGATCTGGCATTATACAAAAAAAATCTCTTCGTTTTTACCGGGTTACCACCGGTTCCGCCAAAGCGGGAGACCCTGTTTCTTTATAAGTCCGTTTTACGCAAGCTAAACTACCGACCGTCATAAAGCATGAAATTAGCAGCAAAACAGACTGCAGATACATTGGCAAAATTACAGTTTTCGGATTGCAAATCCTCCTTATCTGTGTTTCGACATTACAAATGCAATGTCGTTTAGTTAAGGCCGTATGTTTTGAATTGTTGTGCCTTGGCCTATGAAGATATGGCGTTAAGAATTTCCATTACCTTGGTCTGTGGCACACAGATCGAAAGAATAGTGGTCTGTGTGCCACTGACCAAGGGTCAGAACATGGAGAGTTTATCTTATGATCAACCCTCAAAAAGAACGTCCTTCATGAGATTATTTAAAGAGTTAAACATCTTTCTTTTTCCTTCTGGTACGTCTTCTTCTGTTAATGAAAAATATAGTATATAAGAAATTGGCACGCCTAATTTTTCACATATAATCTTAATAGTAGATTTCTGAGGAAGGGTATTATTTAATTCAATCTGACAAAGTGCATTTGTAGAAATTCCACATTGATCAGCCAATTCCTTCTGAGAAATACCTTTTCTTTTTCTTATTGTCTTAATTGAAGTGCCAATTTCCATTTTGTAATCATTTAATCATCTGGAAGACTTTCCCAAAACCTTTTTATAATATCAGTTACTTGAAGTGCTTTAAAGATATTATCAAGTTTTATGGGCTTATTTTTGCTATTTCAAGTAAAAAGGATGTGTTTTTTATCATCCTCTGCAATATTGCTATCTATAATAATTTTAATTTGTTCTTCTATATTTTTCATGTGACAAAGTTTTGAATAAGTGAGAGTATGAATCTGGACTTATTCTATTTACTTCTTCCTCTGGATAAATATGATAGAATTGGCTTTGTACTATCAAATCAAAAAATGTATGATTATATTCTTGAAAACATGAAGTAATCCTTTGACTTCCAGCATAACTCGATAAATGTGCGAATTCTAATCTTCCATTGGCTGAGCGAAGTCGAAGCCAACATGAAGCAAGGTCGTTTCGGCTTCGCTCAACGACCTTGTGGTAAGTTCGCTCAACGACATTGAAAGGACTTCGCTAAGCGACCTTGCAAGTATTTTTACCCTTCTTCATTTTACTTTTGAAATCCAAAACTGCGGCTCAATCAAATTAAAAATAAAAACCTCCCCGAATATTGTGAGGAGGTTTTTTATAATCCTAAAATGTGGTTTTAGATTATGAAAGATTTAATTTCTTATGCTTTTAGGTATTCGTATTATTGTTCGATTTTGATCTCATAATAAAATACAATATCAAACCAACTACAGCAATTACAACAAATATACCGGCATAAAATCCTGTTTTAAATATGCCACCAACTACTGCACAGCTTGTTAATAGGAAAGACATGGAAACAAGTACCATGAACAGAAATTTGGATAAAAGGGTAGCTTTCATAAGAATAGGTTTTTGTTTGGAAACCTTATAATAATACCTTGCCATCAATCAGGCATTTACAGGACTTAGAATGTCAATTAATGCTTCTGAAATTTCTTCAACTGTTTGGTGTACTATTTTTTCTGGCGATCCGGAATTCTCAAACCTGTAATGAAATGTCTCAAGATTATAGGATATAGCAAAAAATACCGTTCCAACTGGTTTTGACTGAGTTTCTGAGCTGCCGGGTGAGCAAAGGCCAGTGACAGCTACACCAATATCTGGATGGATAATATGCATAAGACCATCCAACATCTTTTCTGTTACCTCTTTAGATTCAGCGGTAAATTGTTCTATAAGTTTTGGATCTACCTGTAGTAATTTCTGCTTTATGATCGGATTATAACAAACCATACTGCCCAGGTATACTGCATTGGAACCTTCAGCAATTGAATACTGATAACTTAGATATCCACCTGTCACACTTTCGGCAAAGGCAATTTTTAAATTATTAGCTGAAAGCATTTTAATTACCTGAGATACTTTTCTGTTCAGTTCCATATATTGAGTATTGTTTTGCAATAGGAGATTATTCAGGAATTACGATTGAAGATTGATATTCTACATGAAATGATGGCTATAGATTTTAAATCGTAAATCAAAAATTGTAAATTTTAGTTGTTATTTGGGTACGCAGTTTGGTACTTTTCTGCCTCCCTTTTTCTTCATCCCTACCATTTTATATTTTTTCCAACAGGGTGAAGTTATATTTCTTTTCTTTTTATGTTTCATCGTTGCCATATCATTTAATTCGAAGTATAAATTAAAACTCATAAAAAAAGGTGCCAGCAAACACTGGCACCTCTGAATATGAATGGTAGAAAAATCTACTTTTTAATGATTTTATAAATTTGGGTATTTCCTTTCCCTAATACCTGAACAGTGTAAACTCCTGATGGGTAGCCTGTGCCAAATTCATAGCTGCTTACCTGCGATGCATGTTCAATTATTATTCCTTGCATATCTATTACTTTAATGTCAGACAATTCGGTCAACATAATATTGAATTCTTTACTGGAAGGATTTGGGAATAAATTAACAGACCCGAAATTTTTATCGTCTGTTAATCCTGTAATACCGCCGCAATTCCCAACCGACAGTCCAGCTGTTAAATAACCTATTTGGTCTATGTTTGCTAATCCAGAGGCAGTGGTGGCTGATAATATAAGGTCGTTATTACCTTTAAGGAATGATAAAGGTACATCAATTACTTCCCAGTCGTTCCAAGCTCCTGTACTATCAAAAGCAATAGTTCCTGGTATTGCCACACCATTCAATGTTAACTGGCCTGGCCTTGAAGTAAGTCCTCCATTTGCATATCTAAAGCTGATGGAAGCGTTACCAGCATTCTGTGCGATGATAGAAAATGATATTGACGCCCCGACTGTATTAGGGACGTTCACGTAGCCGGAATCGCTATATCCTTCATTCAGATCTTCCCTTATTCCATCAAATTTGCACGCTAATTCTGCTTCCGTTACCGCTGCGCAGGCTACTTTGCCAGTTGTTCCACCTGTACAACGTCCGCAGGCATCCAATTTTGCAGCACCTCCTGAAATATTGTTGCAATCAAATGGAAGTGCCAAAACGGAAATAACAATGTCTGAGGAGGTTATAGATGCTCCATCATTGTCTGTGGCAATAGCTTTCAAGGTATAAGTATTTGCAGCAACACCTGTCCAGTTAAATGTAAAAGGACCAGTTAAGTCCTCACCAAGCTTATTTGTTCCTTCGAAGAACTCTACTTTGGCAACAGTCCCGTTTACATCTGAAGCTGTAGCAGTAATTGTAATATTAGCAGGTGTGCCATTTATAATAGTGTTGTTTGTTGGTGAAGTGATAGAAATAGTTGGAGCAGCATTTGTTGATGTGACCTTAGCTATAACTATTAATGAAGTCCCAATTGCTCCATCATCATCTGTCGACTTAGCTGTTAATGAGTAGTTTCCAACTGCAACATTGGTCCAGCTGAAACTGTAAGGAGAAGTTATGTCTTCACCTAATTTGGTACTGCCATTATAGAATTCAACTTTGGTCACTATTCCATCTCCATCTGTAGCTGTTGCATTAATTGTGATATTTGCAGGAGCATTAAATGTTGCGTTTGTTAAAGGAAGAACAATAGATGCAGTTGGGGCAACATTGGCAGGGTTTGACCCTCCAATGATGGTAATATTTGGTTTTGGAGGAGTAGTCATTCCATCACCCAGGTAATAACTTACGTGTGGAGGTTGGTTGTAACCAGTATTTTGCCAAGCAATTGCAACCCTGTACTGAGGATCGTGCATAAATGTTCTGAATTTGTAAGTTGAAGGAATTGTGCTTGCATAAATCCTTAGAAACTTGTTATCAGAAGTTCTCCACATTACTTCTTCTCTCCAGTCACCAAAAAAATCTCCGCTTAAATTTGGTGTAGATTTTGTGCTATTATTGGATGAGCAGCCAGTTACGGTCAATAATCTACCTGTTTCATACTTATCAATTTGAGTTCCGTTAAGTAATTCTCTCAGTAAATCACCGTCCCACCAGGCAAGGAAATTACAGGATTGAGGTGTTGCCAGTGTAGTTTTATTTCCCTTTACATCATATAAACCAGATACTCCTCCTCCAGCTGCCCAAGATTCTGCTCCTCTGAATTTTGCTGTTACATCAGCACAAACGCCTCTTCCAGGACCTTCTGTAACTCCTGCACCTGAAGCAATTCTCCACAGGACATTTTTTGTTTTTCCACTGTACATGTACAAACCAGCATTTCCTACAGGTTCCTGGATATGAGATATTTCCAAACCTGGAAGATCAGGATCAAGATCAGATACATGCAAAGCATCCCCATGGCCAATGGCAGTATTGTAGTACATAGTTCCGTCGTCGTCCAATATTAACGAACCGGTGATTATTTCCTGTTTGCCATCACCATCCACGTCTGCAACACTTACACTATGTGCACCTTCTTCATAGCATGGATTTGTTTTCACATTTGGACACATATAAGTCCATCTTGTTGTTAGTTTGCCATCTCTCCAGTCTATTGCTTCTGCTCCCCATTTAGCATAATAACCTCTTGTAAATACTCCTGAAGGTCTTTTTCCATCAAGGTATGCAACACAGGCTTTGAACCTGTCAACTCGGTTTCCATATCCATCCCCCCAATCTGTTACAACACCCCGAGGTGGAAATAAAGGTTTTGTAGCCATAGCTTTACCTGTAAGACCTTCAAAAACAGTCATATATTCAGGACCTGTTAAAATGTAGCCCCCTGTAGTTCTATAATCTGCATTAGCATTTCCTATTGCCACTCCAGCACCATCTCTGGTTCCGTCACCAGTACGGGCCATCATTTCAGCTCTACCATCACCATCAAAGTCAAAAACCATAAAATCAAGGTAATGCGCACCTGCTCTTATATTAACACCAAAATCTATTCTCCAAAGCCTTGTTCCATTCAGTTTATAAGCATCAATAAAAGTTTTTCCAGTATATCCAGACTGTGAATTATCTTTTGAATTTGATGGGTCCCACTTTACTATAATTTCCCAGGCGCCATCGCCATCCAAATCCGCAAGGCTACAATCGTTTGCGTTATAAGTGTAAACTTCACCGGTAGGAGTAGTGCCTGAAGGTGGGATCATTAAAGGTATTTGCATATAATTCTGAGCCCAGGGCGTAACAGAAGCAGAGGCTGCCTGTTCAACACCATTGATTATTGCTTTTACAGAATAAGATGCATTTCCTGCTGCCCCTATATCAGTATAGTTTGTAACAGTCAATGGAGTAGAATTAACCTTTACATTATTTCTGTAAAGATTAAAGGTGATATCATCTTCTGTCCCAAGCCATCTCCAGCTCACAAAGTTGTTAGTGCCAGTTCGTACTGCCAACATACCCCGGTCTAATTTTTCCATCTGATACTGCGCCTGCACAAAATGCCCGCAGATCATCAGAAGAATTGCAATAAAAAATCTTGTAAAATTTCGTTTCATTTCCATTTGTTTTAGAGACTTGTTTGTCACTAATACATTAACGCAAATACTGCGTAACGGACTTTAGAAATTTTATTATAAAAAATAAGATAAATGTAAGATTTTTAGTAAAGTATTGAGTAATTAGAATTAAGACCGATTCAAAAGATAGAATCAGGCAAATTTCATGCTCCACACACAACTCATAACTCACAACTCACAACTGAATTAATCAAACTTCTTAACCGGAAACTTAGGATTCATATCTTCCAGCGTTTTTAAAATAGTTTTAGCAACACAATAATCCCTGTACCATTTATTATCTGCCGGAATTATATACCAGGGAGCAAATTTTGTTCCGCATTTTTCGAACACATCCTGGTAAGCATCCCGATAATTATTCCACAACTCCTGGAATTCCAGATCGTCCGGATTATATTTCCAGTTTTTGTCAGGATCATTTTTTCTGTCCTCAAATCTTTGAAGCTGCTCTTTTTTTGAAATGTGCAGGAAAAATTTCAGAATTGTTGTTCCTGAATCTGATAGCATGTTTTCAAAATTATTAATATGGTCATAACGTTTCTTCCACACCTTTTCGGGAGCAAATTTTTTAACTCTTACAACCAAAACATCTTCATAATGAGATCTGTTGAAAACTCCGATCTGTCCTTTTGTAGGAACTCTTTTATGTATTCTCCACAGATAATCATGTGCAAGATCTTCGGGTTCAGGAGCTTTAAAGCAGGTGACCTCTACTCCCTGTGGGTTTAGTGGCCCTAAAACTCTTCTTGTAAGACTATCTTTTCCTGATCCATCCGGACCTTGAAATACTATTAATAAACTGCGGGTTTTTTCAGCATACAATTTTTGTTGCAGCTCATCTATCTTTTCAATCATCACCATGGTTTTCTCCTTTATCGCATCTTCAAAAGATTTGTCTTCAGCTTTAGTAGATGTTTCATAATAATGGTCTTTTTTACCCGGGGAATCATAAATTAACATAGTCTCAATTTTTTTGGTTAAAATAATAAAATATTCGGGCCATTCAATATCTGCCTCAGTATAGTTTGGCATTTGAACTTACAATCAAATATTCTAATTTTGAATTCGCTAACACTAAGCTTGAAACTTAGCACGTCGCATTATGAAAAAACACACAGTACTTTTATATTACTGCTATACTTTCATAGCAAAGCCTGAGGAATTCAGGGAAGAACATCACTTGTTTTGCTTAAGCTTAAATCTGGTTGGGCGAATTATTGTAGCTCCTGAAGGGTTAAACGGAACTATTTCGGGAACAGCAGAATCTTGCCAGGTTTACATGGATACTTTAAAAGCCGATCCACGTTTTTCAACTATTGATTTCAAAGTGGATCTGTCTGACAATCCCGCGTTTCAAAAAATGCATGTACGTGTAAAGCCTGAAATAGTGCATGTTGGCCTTTATCATATAGATCCAAACAAGAGAACAGGCCTACACCTTGAACCAGAAGAATTTAAAAAGATGAAGGACGATCCGGATGTTGTCATCCTTGATGTACGTTCAAAATATGAGCATTCGGTTGGGAGGTTTAAAAATTCAATAACCCTTGACATTGATAATTTCAGGGAGTTTCCGGATAAGGTAAATGAACTGGAAAAGTATAAAAACAAAAAGGTCCTTACATATTGCACTGGCGGAATAAAATGCGAAAAAGCCAGTGCTTATTTACTGGAACAAGGTTTTGAAAATGTTTATCAATTGCACGGTGGTATTATCAAATATGGAATTGAAGCTGGTGGAGAAGATTTCGAAGGCAAATGCTATGTTTTCGATAATCGAATAACAGTAGATGTTAATCAGGTAAATCCAAAAGTAGTTTCCAAATGTTACGTATGCGAAACACCAAGTGAGCGAATGGTAAATTGTGCAAATGCTGAATGTAACTCGCATGTTCCTATCTGTGAAAAATGTGGTTGGGAAATGGAAGGTGCCTGCTCAGATAGCTGCAAATTAAACCCCCACAAACGCAAGTACGACGGAACAGGTTATTATGCCAAAGAATCAAATGGCTATAATCCTTATTTAAATGCCAAAAGGCTAAAACATTCCCTTTAAGAAAAATACTTAAATTAGGGTCAGTTAATATTTTTTTAAGTTTCAAGTACAAGCTTTTTGTAGGTGAATATTAACTCTGACTAATATATAAACTATGGACATAGAGAAAATATTGATTTACGTTGTGTTGGCCTTGATTTACTATGGCTTTAAATTTCTAAAAAAGAAGAATGAAGCTAATGCTGATATAAATCCTAAAACTCAAAAGCAAGCACCATATTTTGAGAAATTCAAACCAGATCCCAATTTGCCTCAACCAAATTACAAACCCGGTTCGATTCAGGAATTATTGGAAGAAGTAAAAACCCAGGAAAAAGAGCAGAATTTTAAAAAACAAAAATATTCAGAATCCAATTCGCTGGAAGGCAAAGGTTATGAGGAAGAAAAACCTGAGCGATTAGTAATTGAAAGCGTAAATCCTTATACAGCATTTAGAACCGTAAGTACAGAAGATACTGAACGTCAAATGAATACCCGGTTCTCAGAATTTGAACCTGTTATAAGAAAGCCCCATCCAATCAGGAATATTTTTAATCAGAAACACAAGCTAAGGGAAGCTTTTGTAGTGAGTGAGATCCTTAAAAACAAGGAACATTAAAAATAATTTCTTTTTTAAAGAGCAGGTGGTTTTTAGACTAAAAAAGCCGGACTTTATTTAAAGCCGGCTTTCCGATAAATTAAATCTAACTAACAGCTCAACGGATGTCTTCACATCGTCGAAATTGTTAAAGCAAAGTTACTCAATTTTTTTTAGGGTTATTATTTTCTGAAAATTATAGCTTACTAACAATCTACTGAGAATCGTAAATGATCACTTTTTCAAATAAAATTCTGAATTCATCCAGAAAACCTTTATGTATTGGATGCACCTGATACACATCGTGGCCTGCCAGGTTTTCAAAAATGATCAAAAGTGAAAAAGTGTAGCTAATGTCTACAACTGCTCTTTCAATTGGTGCCGGTGTTCCTATGTAATATGATTTGATTGTTTCTATTTTTTCCAGAGTTTTTAAACCTTCATGAAAAGACTTTTTTTGTTCATTAGAAATATCGCTTTTAAGCCAAAAAAGAACGTGATGTACGAGCATAAGTAAATTAGGATTAGAACTTTACAAACTTAAGTATTAGCATTAGCATTTCTGGCATGGTAATTTTATTTCAGGTAAAAATCTATCAAAAATGAGCCTTAAATTTCTTTTGGGAGTGGCAACGGGAGTCGCTATTACCCTATACATTAAATCACCAAAAAGCAAACGCATGATCGAAGACATTGGAGAAGGTATATCAGACTCAATGTTAAGAGGTGAAGAAACGCTGCATAACGCATCTGACAGAATTGAGAACTTAAGACAAAAAGTAGTACAACATACTATTACTTCTAATTAATCTCCAATTATAGGTCAGTTTATTTATAAAATAATTGTAAGAAGCATGCTTTATCGGCATGCTTCTGTTTTTTTAACTAATCTGCTTTCAATACCATTTCAGAACCATCACCTGCTTTCAGAACAACTTTGTCTTTGTTCATTTCTGTAATTGAAAAATTTTCAGTAACTGGTTGGTCTGCAAACTGTAATACCAGCTTTTGGGTTCCTTCCACTGTCCACGAACCTGTAGCAGTTCCTTTATCATCTACAATGGAAAATTTACCATCGGCATAAAGATTAAGTTTTTCTTCTTTTTCTTTTTCAGTCAACTTGTCCTTATCTCCATTAGCATCCGTTTGTTTGGCAATATGCCATACCTTGCTTGATGTGCCTGCTAAGATTTCTTTAGGATCTTCAGCTTTTTTAATTCCACATGAAGTTAAGATTGTAAATGCAATTAATAGTGAACCACAATACTTTAGTGTTTTTTTCATAATTAAATTTTAGGGATTTTTATTTTTTGGCCTGGATGAATAAGATCAGGATTTTTAATGGTGTCTTTATTCGATTCGTAAATAATGTTCCATTTCTGGCCATCACCATATAACTGTTTTGCAATTTTAGAAAGAGAATCTCCAGCTTTTACTGTGTATTCTTCTATTACAGGAGTTGCAGCCGGATTGGTCCCTACAACGGTAGAAGGCTTTGGATCTTTCATTGGTTGAGTAGGTTCCCTGATTGGCTCAACTTTTTTCTCCTCACCTTTTTTTAAGAAATCTAATAGTCCCATGTTGAAATTTGTTTAATGAATAAATAATTTATCTTCTTTGAAATAATCCGCCCAGTATAGAACCTAAGCCCCCATAACCTCTGCCACCACTTAGGTTGCCCAGTATGGAACCAAGTCCGCCTGTATTTGACCCACCTCCATTCAACAATGATCCTAATAATCCTCCACCGAGTCCTCCTCCTAAAGAGGAGTTTGGACCTCCAAAAACTGATCCTAACAAACCACCCGGATTTCCGTTTTGGTTACCAAAGCCATTAGACCTGTTTCGAAACATTCTCGCTAAAATTAGTGGTGCCGCTACACCCAATAAACCTTTTAAAATTCCTCCGGAAGGAATATTTGCTCCTTTTAATATTCCGGACAATCCGGTTTTTTCTAAAAAGCTTTCATCTTTAGGAGTTTCATCATCAGTTTTAAGATCGGCACTTTTTTCAACAAATGTGTTCAGTGCAGTGGTTTGCTGTTGACTAATTCCAAGATAGGAGCTGATTTCATTAATCTTTTCCTGTTCTGCCTGGTCTAATTTGCCATCTGCTTTGGCAAAGGTTATAATATCCGTAATCAGGGCAAATCTCAAATCACTATTTCTTAATATGTCCAGCTGACCTTTTATCAGTTGATTTGATTCATCTTTTGCTGAAGTTTCTACCATTTGCTGGTCAACCCCGGCGGCCTCTGCTAACGCTGAGAGATAGTCCAGCTCGTCGTCTGTCGCTTGTCTGTCTACTGTTGCAATTGAAGCAATTGCACCTACATATGCCTCTTTTTCTTGTATGGGATAATCGGATAATAATTCTGAGTTCATGATAGAAGTTTTTGTATACTCCTAAAACAAAGTGCCATGATAAAAAACAGTGATTCACCTTTGAATGAATCTATAAATAAAGAAATTACATCATCATGTTTTTCTATTGGAATAATGATTTGTATTGTTTTGTTTTTAATCGATTAAATTATTATACTTTTGTAATTCAATAACTATATTTCTACCAAATTTTTTATGTCGAAAAACCTTTCTTCTATAATTGGCTTTATATTAGGTTTGGGTTTTGCATGCTTCTATACTGGAGATGGGGAAATAAAACTCTTTAGAATTTTATTTATTATTTTAATTTCTATGGTTGTGTGCAATCTGGTAGAAATAATTGTACAATTAAGTACTAAAAAGAAGAAAAGAAGGAAAGAAAAATACCAGCAAAAGGAGATGACTAATGCCTGATTTCTTTCCTTCTTTAAAATTGAATTCCTAATTATTATTCAGTTTTTTCTTCGACTTTTTTAGCTCCTTTATTTACACTTTTTTTCACTTTAGCTTTGTCATCTTTTACTTCTTCTTTTACTTCAGCTTTTGTTTCTTTATAATTTTCTTTTGTCTCCTTTTTTTGGTCTTTGGCAGTTTTTTTAATGTCTTTTTTTACCTGTTTTGCATCTTCTTTTACAGGATCATTTTGTGCTTGAACTCCTGTTAATGTCAATGCGGTTAAAGCTGTAACTATAAATGTTGTTATCTTTTTCATGATTATAGGTTTTTAAAGATTAACTATACAATTATGCCAACACCAATCAAATAAGGAAGAAACAGGGATTACCGGAGACCTTTTTATTTTCTTTTTAAATTTTTCAATTTTTTTTAGAAATCCGTTACGTTTTTAATTTGATTTTATACTTAATAATAAATCACAATTTATTATTCTTTTCGTACAATACTTAAAAGACTTATGATAAAAAGAACTACTCTCATTTTATCTTTCATTCTGTTTATTTCTACCAGTTGGTGTTTTGGTGCGATAAACAAAGAGATAGCGATAGATCAGGAAAGCCATTCACTTGTTGCGCCTGAAGGACAGCACTATCAATGGTACAAGAATGGTGAAATAGTTAATAATGGCAATAGTAAAGTACTGCAAGTTTCTGAATCAGGTACTTATGAAGTTGATGTAGTAGACGAAACAGGCAATCTTTATCGGCAGGAAGCTATAGTGGGTGTAACGGCAACAGGCGCTATCATTAAAATATATACAATTGGTGATTCAACTGTTCAGGATTATACTGCCGGTTATTATCCCAGAAGAGGCTATGGTCAGGAATTGCCTTTCTTTTTCAATGCAGCCAATGTTCAGGTAATAAATAAGGGAGCAGGAGGAACCAGTTCTAAAAGTTTTTATGAAAATCAATGGCCAGCAATAAGAAGTGTGCTACAACCAGGTGATTTTGTTTTTATTGCCTTTGGTATTAATGATAGAAATACTGACCCGCTCCGATATGCACCAACCAGTGTGAATGGTGGGCCACCCATTTTTGAAGGTTTCTTAACGAATTTTATAAATGATACTAAAGCAAAAGGAGCTTTTCCTGTACTTGTAACTCCTTCAAGAAGAGGTTCATGGCAAAATGGTCAGCCATATGATGCTTGGCACGATCACCCGATAGCAGTTAGAAATGTGGCCAAATCCTTAGGCGTACCACTTATCGATCTTGATGCTAAGCAGAAAGTGGTAATGCAGCTTATGGGTGCACCTTACATTGCAAGATTCTGGCATAACATCTATGAACCAGGTGAATATCCAAATTATCCAAACGGTAGTTCGGACGATCTGCATCTTCAGCAATTGGGCGCCATTGAAGCTGCTAAAATGATCTGTGATGGAATAAAGGAACTAAGTGCTGATAAAAATGTATCAACTCTTATTCCTTATCTTAAACCCCTTTACGAAGTCAAAGTGGCCTCAAACCTAAAAGCTTCAGACAGTTTAATGACACGTACTTTTTCATATCCTGCGGGAATTACTGTCACTATGAAGACGATACCTAAGAAAGCACAACTAAAGAATTTTTTAAACTGGTATGATGGGGCAAACAAAAACGTTGCTTTAAAAACTTTATACAGTTTTATGATGGGTTCTGCTCCAACAAGTTATCTCGCAAATTTCAAAGGAGGAGTAATTACTGGACTGGAAGAAATACAGGATGAGAAAAACCAATTCAAACTTTACCCTAACCCTTTTTCAGAATCAGTAAATATAGAACAAGCTGACGCATACTTAATTTATGATGCTGCTGGAACTTTGTTAGAAAAGGGTGCTTGCATTAACAACTGTCAGATTGGTAAAAATCTTACCCCTGGGATTTATGTCATAGAGATACACTCTCAGACAGAAATCAAAAGACTTAAAATAACAAAACAATAAAAATTTTATTATGAATAATTCATTTAAGAATATTAGGTTAGCTATTTTAAGCTTACTGATAATGTTGTTTTCCTCTAACCTGAGTTTTGCCCATGAAGGACAAGAGATTGTTGTTAATCAATCAAAAAAAGGCTTAACTGCACCAAATAGTTGTCAATATCAATGGTTTTTAAATGATCA
>JACMRH010000528.1 GCA_014376535.1 Cytophagales bacterium
AAAGAAATTTAGCCATTTATTCAACAGCCTTGATTTTTTGTTACTTTTTCATTAAGGAAAAAGTAATATTAGAAACGGTCAAAGCATGATGTTTAAATTCTTAAGACAATAAAATTGCAATATTTAATTAATCAGCTTGCAAAATTTTATTAAAAACTATTAAACCAGTTAATCACATCAGCAATCATTGGAATAGAACCTGCACCATGACTTTTACCCTGAATCTGAACAAATGAGACTGATGTTGACCCAAGGTCCAGCATAGTTTTATACGTGAATTCAGAATCGGAATATGGAACTACCTCATCTGCATCGCTATGATAGATTTTTAGAGGTAGAGTTGGTTTCCAGTTATGCAAATTATTTTCTTTCAAAGCAGTTGAGAAATTGATATCTGTGCCATTTTTCACTGCATTAACAAACTCAGGCCTTATTAAAGAGTCAAAATGAGAGGTGAGGTTATTGCTTATCACAGATCCATCTGTCTTCCCATCAATCAATTTGTCTACTCTTGATGCATAAGGTTCTTTGAAGTAATAGTTTAAAGAATCTTTAAGGTGATAGGTCTTCCTGTAAGACTGAATAATATAGGCTATATAATTTGGAGAAGAGTATTCAGTTCTGGAAGTTATATCAGCAAAAATACCTTCCATATTATATCCGCCTGCTCCAACAGCAGTAGCTGTTAAATTGTAACCTGGCAGTGGATTTAATTCTATACTTTTAGATACAGCCATAGTAACGTTCCCTCCCTGAGAATAACCAGCCAAAAACAATTTTCCATTTGAAGCAATATGCTTTTGAGCTAATAGCTCCTGAGTGGCAATAAGCAAGTCCCTTGGAGTAGTAGACGAATATTTTGCTACATAATATGGATGGGTTATTCCTGTTGAACTTCCAAAACCAATATAGTCAGGTGCTGCAATAACATAGCCAGCTGAAGCTAATGATGCAATTACAAACTGATCATTTTTATTGTTTGTTGGGGCATCAGAATCCGCAAAGACAGTTCCATGATGATAGCTTAAAGTAGGCCAGGCTTTGTTTTCTCCAAAAGGCAAGGCCACAATTCCAGAAGCTGTAATGATTTTTCCATCATATTCAGTTTTGTATTCTACCCTGTAAACTTTTACATCGTATTTAGATTGAGTTTGAAATACTGCCAATGTAGGATCAAATTTTGCACTTACTTTAATTAATGCTGATTGAACTACATATAGAGAATCTGCCTTGATTAATCTGGTTGGTTTATATGAAGATGTAGTAGAATCTGACCTTGGTTGTATTACTTCAGCAGGAATGGCTGGTTTAATCTCATCAGATTCTCTTTTCTTTTTACAGGAACAAAAAAACAATGAAATAAATATTGATATATAAATTATTCTTTGGTATGTCAT
This sequence comes from Cytophagales bacterium, assembly GCA_014376535.1. Taxonomy (GTDB): domain Bacteria; phylum Bacteroidota; class Bacteroidia; order Cytophagales; family UBA9547; genus UBA9547. The sequence continues at coordinate 1,398 of JACMRH010000528.1, forward strand.
TTAGATTATTATTTGGTCTTTTATAACAAACTGATCTGGGCTTTTCGTTCCAAAAACTCATTCCATATCTCTTCTACAATATCTTTGGCAGATTCCCTCTTGTAGATTAGAGCAGATACTTGTCCTATTTCTAATTCACCTTCCTTTGTGTCACCTTCAAATATCCCTTTCTTAGAACGGCCTTTACCAAGGATAGTTTTCAGTTCCGCCGGATTTGCACCATTAACTTCTGCATTTTTCAAAAGGGTATAAAACTCATTCTTCAACATTCTCACAGGAATCAATGATTTTAAAATAAGATCTGTTTCTCCTTCCTGAGACTCAATCACTGCTTGTTTAAAATTATCATGTGCCGAAGATTCAGTACAAACCGCAAACCGAGATCCAATCTGAACACCTTCTGCGCCCAAAGCCAATGCAGCCAGCATGCTTCTTCCCGAATAAAGACCTCCTGCAGCAATTACAGGAATTCTGATTTTATCCAAAAGCAATTGCATCAAACATAAGGTTGTAGTTTCGTCTCTTCCATTATGTCCACCAGCTTCGAAACCTTCTCCCACTATAGCATCAACTCCGGCATCCTGTGCTTTCAATGCATACTTTAAACCAGAAACAACATGGATAACAGTTAGTCCATTTTGTTTTAACATACTTGTATACTTTACAGGGTTTCCTGCCGATGTAAAAACAATTTTAACACCTGTCTCTAAAATAACATCGATATGTTTGTCTATATCAGAATATATCAGTGGAAGGTTTACGCCAAATGGCTTTGTTGTAGCTTTCTGCGTTTTTAAAATATGTTCCTTTAATACTTCAGAATTCATTGATCCTGCCCCGATAAGCCCAAGTCCACCAGCCTCACTTACTGCTGATGCAAGCTTCCATCCACTACACCAAACCATGCCTGCCTGTATTATTGGAATTCTTATATCAAATAGACTGCAAATTCTATTATTATAATTCATATCTCGATATTTTTCTATTTAGAGAAACTTGTATACATTTATTTCGTTTATTTAGTACATATTATACTCATTATCTTACTTGCGTAATAATTTTTAAGAATGTCCAAGTTAA
>JACMRH010000529.1 GCA_014376535.1 Cytophagales bacterium
AAGTATAAACTTTTTTCTCCTAATCTATGAGATGCCCATACAAGTCCCAAATCCGAGCATGATCCCTTGTATCTCCAAGGAGTTCGTTCATATTTGGTCTGAAAGGGGGGGGTACAAAAGAAATGGAATGAGAAAGAGTCAATTTTATTTTTCTTACTCATTCTGTTTTTCTTTCTTAAAAATTATCCGGTTTCTGGTAAATACCTGTTGAAGTAGTATTTTATTATTATAGCAAATCATTTTCATTTTTTGCTCCACATATCCGAAGGTGTTCCCTTTAAAAAAACTTGAAGTTTATAACAAGGTCATACTCCGCAAAAAAGTTATAGTTTTTACTCCTCCATCTCACCTCTCCTCTCCCACCTCTCTAGTATTCCGTTTCCTCCAGCACCTTTAAAAATTCTACATCAGGAATACTGCCAATTAGTTTAAACCCCTTCTTAATCATTTCGCGGGGAACCTGGCCAAGAAGGTGCTTAACCCGCTCACCATTGCCTGGAAATACATCAAATATGCCATATACACCATCTTCCGAAGAAAAAGCAAACCACGCCGTTGTACCCGGTTCTTCATCAACCATCGATTCGGCATTTCGCAGAAACTGTGCCACCTGTGCTTCATTGCCCTCTTTTGCATGAAAGCTTAGCAATAGTCCTTTGTTATCAACGTTCGACATTTTAATTGGAATTTTGTTAGCCAGTATTTCCATTTTAAGTATGGTTGGGGCTGATTCAAAATATTTTTCCGAATTTTCGGCCACCTGTTGCATAGCCTTGCCTGAAATAAAAAATGTGCGAGCGTCTTCGTTGCTAAATGCAGCAAATACACCATAGGTTCTGTAATCAAACCATACGAGAAATGATGCGCTTTTTTCATTGGTCACCATTAACCTTAAAAAATGCCGCGCTTCCGTTTCGGTGGCGCTTTTAGCCTCAAAGCGGATTAGTACTGCTTTTGTTATCATAGATTTAGATTTGACTATAAACATCAGTAAAAAATTATTATATACCAAATCAATAGCGCCGCTTCAAAAAATCTTGTAAAAAATTCAGCGTTCAAGCAAGTCAAAGTTAACCCTAAGCCGTCGTTAAGCCGTCGCTAAAGCTATGGCTTACGAAGTAAAGCTATGGCTTACGAAGTCTTACCCTCCCAACTTCATACCTTCTTACTTTCTTACCTTCTCTCCCTCTTCATTCTTCCCATCAATGATCATTCAATGGCAGCCCTCTTTTTTGGAACTCTGTCCAGTTTAGAAATTCATCGCCTTTGCGTTGTTCCACCATAGTAATGCAATCAACAACCGGACAAACAATTTTACACAAGTTGCAACCTACGCATTCATCTTCTTTTATTGCATAAGTGTTATACGGCATTCCCCTCGCAATGGAAATAGATTGATGTGATGTATCCTCGCACGAAACATAACACAAACCACAATGAATGCATTTATCCTGATCGATGTTTGCAATAATATGGTAGTTTATATCAAGCGCTTCCCATTTGGTTATTTTTGGTACCGACAAGCCAACAAAATCATCAATGCTTTTATAACCTTTCTCATCCATCCAGTTGCTCATGCCATCACATAGGTCAGTTATTATTTTAAACCCACTAATCATTGCCGCTGTACAAACCTGCACGTTGCTTGCTCCAAGTAGAATAAATTCAACCGCATCTTTCCAGGTACTAATGCCGCCGATGCCCGAAAGCGGCACCAGACGTGTTTGTTCGTTCTGAGCCAGTGTGGTGAGCATTTTTAAAGCAATTGGTTTAACTGCCGGTCCGCAATAACCACCATAAACAGACTGGCCGCCAACATTCGGATTAGGCACCAGTGTATCCAGGTTGATGCCGGTAATAGATTGTATGGTATTAATCAGTGATAGTCCGTTTGAACCTGCTGCTATTACCGCTTTGCCGGCAGGTACAACAGAATGAACGTTTGGAGTAAGTTTAGTAATAACCGGAATGGTGGCCACCTCCATTACCCATTCAACAACCATTTTGGCAATTTCGGGATCCTGGCCTACCGATGCTCCCATGCCTCTTTCAACCATTCCATGCGGACATCCAAAGTTTAATTCCAATCCGTGTGCACCGGTATCCTGGGCTTTTTTTACCATTTCATGCCAGCTAATCCTGTCATTATCGGCCATCAATGATATTACCATTGCCCGGTCGGGGAATTCTTTAAGTACCTCTCTTATTTCGCGTAAGTTAAGTTCAAGTGGCCTGTCGGAGATAAGTTCAATATTGTTAAATCCTACGGCCCTCCTCCCATTATAATCCATTGCCGAGTAACGCGATGAAACATTTTTAACCTGCGAACCCAGGGTTTTCCAAACCACGCCACCCCAACCGGCTTCAAAGGCCCGCAATACATTAATTTTTTTATCAGTTGGTGGAGCAGAGGCTAACCAAAACGGATTTGGGGATTTTATGCCAAGAAAAGTGGATTGTAAATTTGCCATTGTGTATGTGTTTTTGCTTTATCGTTATGTACAATTTTTGGTTCTCGCTGGTAACTTTTATTTTTAATTGGATATTAAGGTTCATTGAAAATAACACTGAACTTCTACCTTGCCTACAAGTGTCTGCGAAGTAAGAAGTTCTCACTATCTACATCACTTTGTTATGGGAATGGACTTTTCTGTCCCACATCAATTAATTGAGAATTTTACATAAATAAAAGCTTCGATTTTAATCTTCTTGAACTGTATCTCATCAACTTCGCTAACTTTTACACCGTCAATGTAGGATGCGGTCCCATTAGCACGACTACCACGAATATTTATTTCTGCCATTGTTGAAGTAAATCCATTTTCACGCTCTTGAACAATTAAGGGCTTTCCTGTCTGTTCGCCAATGGCTGATAACAAATAGTCAGCTTTGTTTTTAGCTGCTTTAATTGCCAATATTTTGACTACTTTTTTTAAACTGTCGAGCTTAGAATGATCTACTTTTACAATAAATGCATCTATGATTTCTAATTTATCGAGTTGCTGAAACACTTGTCCAACAGTCGTTGCAATAGAAACTTTCAAAGTGTAGTCCTTCTTTGTCAAAACATCTTTTGTCCGCCACTTTACTTTTACATAGTCCGCATTTGCGTCTGAGAGATACAGATTTTTAATGTCAACACCGATATCTTTAAGGTAGGTCTTTAGTTTTTCTTCTTGACTTTCAATTGTAACCTTTTCTTTATTTACATACTTCTCACGAATAATGATATTTATGTAAATTTCGTCTGGAATAACTTCCAGGTCAGCCGAACCAGTCACTTCGATGAAAGGTTTTTCTTCGCAGTCAACTTTGGTCTGTCCGAAAGTGCTGCTGGCTATTGATAAGGCAACTATGATTAAAAAAGTCTCAATGGATTTCATTGTATGATTCATTGTTGTGGGTTTTTTAGCATTACGCATAATTGGACGGTATCTCATCAATTATACCATAAATTGAAATCCCAAATATACTAATATCCCCTTAGCACCATCTTTACCGGCCTGAACCGCGTTCACTACTTCCTTGCCTCCGTTTACAGCATCGCCACCTGCAAATATTCCTTTCATATTTGTTGATCCATTGGCGTTAATTTGAATTCTGCCGGCTTTATTTTCAATGGACGACGTATTTACCAGTTCTTTATAAGGAATTTGACCAGCCGCTTTAATAACCATGTCTACGTCGATTGTAAATGTTTCACCAGTATCAACCGGACTCCTTCTTCCCGAAGCATCCGGTTCACCCAAACTCATTTTACTGCATACAAGTTGCTGTACTTTGCCATTAACGCCAAGTAGTTCTTTAGGTGCAGCCAACCAAATAAATGAGCAACCATCCAGTTTAGCCAGGTTATATTCAACATCGGTACAAGGCTTTTCATTCTCGGTTCTTCGGTAAATCATGGTTACTTCTTTAGCCCCCAGGCGTTTTGATTGTGTAGCCGCATCAATGGCTGTCATGCCCATGCCGATAACAACCACCTTATCACCAACATTTATTTTTGAATAATCGTTGTTTCTTAAATCGTAAATAAATGAAATGGCATCAACAACACCTTCCAGATCCTCGCCATTTATTTCAAGTGATCGGGCAATGCCAACGCCTATTCCCAGGAACACGGCATCGTAATTTTCATTCAGATCCTTAAGACTAAAATCTTTACCTAACTCTTTTTTATATTGAATATCAATGCCACCAATAGAAGTTATATAATCCACTTCAGCTTTGCAAAATTGGGGTGTTACTTTATAGGCCGCAACACCATAGGTCATTAAGCCACCACCTTGTGCTTCCTTTTCAAAAATGGTAACATCAATACCCTGCAACGACAAGGCATGAGCACATGCCAGTCCGGCCGGACCAGCACCTACTACGGCAACTTTCTTACCCACCTGAGCTTTGCGTTCAAACAAATTCCATGAGCCATAAATAGCCTTTTCTGTGGCATAACGTTGAAGTTTGGCAATGGCAATAGGTTTTTCTTCAAGGAAATTATACACACAGGCACCTTCGCATAATTTTTCTACCGGGCAAACTTTTGAGCATGCACCACCCATAATGTTCGACGAAAAAATAGTGCGTGCCGAACCCCTGAGATTACCTGATGAAATTTGTTTGATAAACAAGGGCACATCTATGCTTGTGGGGCATGATTTTGTGCAAGGTGCATCATAACAGTTTATACACCTGTTCGCTTCAATCACTGCACCCTCGGCATGGTCGAATGGCGGATGAACATCAGCGAAATTGTGTTCAAACTCAATTGGAGATAAGCGGTTATTTTGTATGGCCATCTAAATGGGAAATGAGTAATGGGAAATGGGAGATGGGAAATGAGAAATTAGAAATGGGAAATGGGTAAGGGGATATGAGAAATGGGTGATGGGAAATACCTGACAATAGAGCAAAAGGAGATTACTGTTGACTTATGGGTTGCTGACTTCATAGTTGAATTATTGCTGTTGTTTTTATTGTTCTAATTTAAATTATTTATGTTGAACCAACAACATCTACTTTAATTACAAATCAACTAATTTGGTGTACGTTTCGGACCGGCGGTCTCTAAAAAATTGCCACGTATTTCTTACTTCTTCAATCATATCCAGGTCAAAGTTGCCAATTAATAATTCATCTTTATCTTCCGATGCGCATGCAAATATTTGTCCCCTTGGATCAACAAAATAAGAGCTGCCATAAAACCTGCCTACATTCCAGGGTTTTTCTTCGCCCACCCTGTTAATGCAACCCATAAAATATGCATTTGCAGCGGCATGCGCCGGCTGTTCGAGTTTCCACAAATATTGCGATAAACCGGCCACAGTTGCTGATGGATTATAAACTATTTCGGCACCGTTTAAACCCAAACATCTTGCACCTTCAGGGAAATGCCTGTCGTAGCAAATGTACACACCTACTTTTGCGTATTTGGTTTTAAATACCGGATACCCTAAGTTACCCGGTTTAAAGAAAAACTTCTCCCAAAAACCGGAGGTATGTGGTATGTGATTTTTCCTGTATTTGCCTAGGTAGGTTCCATCAGCATCTATCACGGCTGCTGTGTTGTACAATACTCCAGCCTGTTCTTTTTCATAGATGGGAACGATAATAACCATGTGGTATTTTTTTGCATACGTGGCCATTAGCTCGGTTGTTGGCCCTGGAACAGATTCGGCAGATGCATACCACATTTTATCCTGGCCGGGACAGAAATACGGCGTGTTAAATATTTCCTGCAGGCATAAAATCTGAACACCTTTTTTACCGGCCTCCTCAATCAACGGAATATGTTTTTGCACCATTGCATCACAAATTTCTTTTATAGTGCCCTCCCCTTCTGTTAAGGGTAAACTCATTTGAATAAGACCTGATTTAATTAATCTTGACATAATTTTTTACGAATTACAATATTTACGAATTTACAAATTGCTAGGCATGTTACGAAACTATGAAAATTCATTTTGTCCATTATATAATCCCATTCACCTTTGCTCTCCTTATAAACTTGCCATAACCTTTTTCCACTTGTAATTTATTTTGATCAACAGCAACTTTACCTCTAAGAATTACAGTCTTTATTTTACCTGTTAAACTCCATCCTTCATAGCATGAATAATCACAATTCATGTGATGTGTTTTTGCAGAAATTGTATGTTCTTCTTTAGGGTCAAAAATTATTATGTCGGCGTCTGAACCCACTGCAAGTGTGCCTTTTTGAGGATACATACCGAATATTTTCGCCGCATTGGTAGAGGTTAATTCTACAAATTTATTAAGGCTTATTCTTCCCATTTTAACGCCTTCAGAAAACAGTAATTCCATGCGATGCTCAATGGCGGGGTGCCCGTTTGGAATTTTTGAAAAATCGTTTTCTCCCATTTTTTTCTGATTCCACATAAACGGACAATGATCCGTTGCCACAACTTGTACGCTGCCCTGGTTGATGCCGGTCCATAATGCTTCCTGGTCTTTCTTTTCTCTTAACGGTGGACTCATAACCCATTTTGCAGATTCAAAACCTTTGTCATAAAGGCTCGCATCAAGAACCAAATATTGTATGCAGGTTTCGGCAAATACTTTTTGATTTCTTTTAGCAGCATCTCTGATATGATTTAATGCTCCTTCGCATGTCATGTGCACCACATAAGCGGGAACACCTGTGTATTGGGCCATGTCGGCAAACCTGCCTGTTGCTTCGGCTTCGGTAATTTCGGGTTGAGAGAGATAATGGTATAGCGGCGATGTTTTATTTTCGGCTGTATGTTTGGCAACAAGGTAATCAATCATATCGCCGTTTGTTGCATGGGTAGTAACCATGCCACCCTGTTTTTTAACTTCATTCATTAATCCAACCATCTGTCTGTCGTCTATCATTAATGCACCTTTGTAAGCCATAAAAGTTTTAAAGGAAGTGATGCCTTCCACTTCAATCATGTCTTTTATTTCGGCTTGTGTGCCTTCATTAAAATCGGTAACGGCTAAATGAAATGAATAGTCGCCCACAGCATTTCCATCCGACCTTCCTTTCCATTCATTTAATGCCGCATGCAATGATTTACCTTGGGTTTGCAGAATAAAATCTATCACCATGGTGGTACCGCCAAACAAGGCCGCACCGGTGCCTGTTTCATAGTTATCGCTTGATGAGGTTCCCATAAACGGCATGTCCAAATGTACATGTGGATCAATGCCTCCGGGCATCACAAGTTTATGAGCGGCATCAATAACTTTATCGGCTTTTACATCCAGGTTTGCACCTATCATTTTTATCTTATCGTGTTCAATAAATATGTCTGCCATATAATCATCAGCAGCCGTAATTATTCTTCCGTTTTTTATTAAAATCGACATAATTTTATTTGATGAATGGCTAAATATACAAAAGTTTGATGTGATCTATATGATCAATTTTATAGGCATAAATTCACCGGTGAAATGAATTATATAAAATGAGATCTGTTACTTTCTATAACTCACCGATATCTTCATTCCACAATTCGGGGTTGTTTTTAATAAAATCGTTCATCATGTTTATGCACTCTTCATTCTTTAAATCTATTACTTCAACTCCGTGTGATTGCATGAATTCCTTTGCACCCTGAAATGTTTCTGACTCACCCGCATAAACTTTTTTAATTCCGAATTGTACTACGGCACCGGCACATAAATAACAGGGCATGAGTGTTGAATAAAGCACTGTGTTTTTATAACTGCCTACTCTACCGGCATTGCGCAGGCAATCTATTTCGGCATGGGTTATCGGGTCATTGTCCTGCACACGCTTGTTATGCCCGCGACCAACAATCTTTCCATCCAATACCAATACCGAACCAATTGGAATTCCTTTTTGACTAAGGCCGATCTTTGCCTCGTCAATGGCTGCTTTTAAAAATTCATCTGCGTTGTTCATGTTAAATAAATTAATTGATTAATGGCTTTGTTATGGTTGATCCGCTACTTTTCATCAACATCAAATATACTGAACCCGATACAAAAAACCCAACAAACCACGCATAGTTATATACTTGTGAAAGCCACGGCCATACTAAACTTTTATCGAGTGCGCCAATGGTTGTTAAAAACCCGGGTATGACTGGAATTACGCCACTTATTAAAGCAATGATGGCATATTTATTATAACCTTTTTCAAAAGTATACTGCCCGTTTAAACGATACAAATCATTTACATTAAGTTGTTGTTTGCAGATAAAATAATAATCGGCTATCATAATTCCACCAATAGGTCCAAGCAATCCGGAATAAGCAATGAGCCACGTAAAAATATAGCCTGTTGGATCAGCAATTAACTTCCATGGAAATATTAAAACACCGACTACTCCTGTTATATACCCGCCTGTTTTGAAGGTTATTTTTGAGGGTGCTAAATTTGCGAAATCATTAGCCGGACTAACAATATTAGCTGCAATATTTGTTGCAAGGGTTGATATAGCAACGGCAATCATAGCAATGCTGACCAATATTTTGCTTTCAAATTTACCTGCAAGTATCAAAGGATCCCAAATGGTATATCCATATATAATTACTGTTGCAGATGTTACTACAACACCAATAAATGAAAACAAAGTCATGGATGTCGGTAGCGCCATTGCCTGACCCATTATTTGTGCCCGCTGATTTTTTGCATACCTTGTAAAGTCGGGTATATTAAGCGAGAGCGTTGCCCAAAAACCAACCATACCTGTTAAAGCCGGGAAAAAGAAAGTCCAGAATGCTGCAGTTGATGTAAATTTTGATGGTTGCGAAAGTATAGGCCCTAACCCATGGCCCGCCGAAATAGCCCAGAACAAAAGCGCAAGAGCCGCCACCGGAAGAAAGAATGCTTTAAAGACAAGTAATTTTTTTATGCTATCAACACCAAGATAAACTACAAACATATTGAGTAACCAGAACAATAAAAAGGTAATAGCCGGACCCGTTTGCAAGCCTATTGCATGTGGAAATATTTGCGGCAATGTTTCTATGGAAGGCATCCATTTTTTAAACATTAAATAGATTGCATAGCCACCAATCCATGTTTGAATACCGAACCAACCACAAGCAACAACAGCGCGTAAAATAGCCGGAATGTTAGCACCCTTTACACCAAAACTTGCACGTGCAAAAACCGGGAAGGGAATCCCAAATTTTGCGCCCGCATGTCCGTTTAAAATCATGGGCACCAACACAACCAGGTTACCAAGAAAAATAGTTAAGATAGCCTGCCACCAGTTCATTCCACCTTCAATAAGCGAGCTGGCAAGCATATAGGTGGGAATGCATAAACTCATGCTAATCCACAGTGCTGCATAGTTCCAGGTTGTCCAGGTGCGCTTAGATACAGGCACCGGAGCGAGGTCTTCGCTGTATAACGAAGGGTTGGTGGTTGTATGGTTTAGTTCAAATAATTTATCCATTTAGGTTATTGGGATGGGAGATGGAAGAGAGGAGAGATGAGAGATGGGAAATGAGAGATGAGAGATGGGAAATGAGAAATGAGAAATATGCTCTAAGTTTTAAAGGCTATGAGTTATGATTTATGAATTGGGTGATGGGTTTTAATCTGGCAACTTTGTTTGTTCGTTAATTACATTCAACATCCGCAATCTCTAACGCTTTCGAAATTATATCAAGCCCTTCATCTATCTGTTCTTTTGTAATGATAAGTGGAGGAGCCGTGAAGATATAATTCCACCGAACGAAAGTATACATGCCCAATTCTGTTAATTTAGCGGCTACCTTGTTCATGGTTTCCATCTCGTTAGGTTGTGCATTCCAGGGTGCCATAGGTTCTTTTGTTTTTCTGTTTTTAACAAGTTCAATGCACCCCAATAAACCTGTATTTCTATAATCTCCAATGCTTACATGTTTGTCTTTTAACTTTTCAACCTGCGCTTCTATATAGGTGCCCATGTTCTTTGCATTCTCTATAAGCTTGTCTGTTTCATAGATATCAATAACGGCATTAGCGGCGGCACAGGCAACAGCATGACCCGAATACGTTAATCCCAATGGCAGCGGTTTATTATCAAATGCTTTTACTATTTCTTCTTTAACAATCAAGCCCCCCAGAGGAATATATCCCGATGTGATTCCTTTAGCCATACACATCATATCAGGCACTACCTCATGGTGATCAATACCAAACCATTTGCCGGTGCGACCAAAGCCACTCATTACTTCATCACTAATGGTTAAGATGCCATACTTATCGGCAATGGCTTTCACCTTTTGCCAATAACCTTTGGGGTACTTTATACAACCCGAAGTACCACTTTCGCCTTCCATTAATATGGCTGCAATGGCATGCGGACCTTCATACTTTATGATGCGTTCTAAATGTGCAGCAGCATTTTCTGAACACGCTTCCGGTGATTCACTGTTCCATGGGCAACGGTAAAAATACGGGTTTTCTACATGTATAATATTGGGTACACCCTGACTGTCGTGCGGCAATCCGCGTGGATCTCCACCTGCACACAAAGCACCGTAGGTAGCACCATGATAACTCTGAAACAAGGTTATTATTTTATGCCTGCCAGTATACAAGCGGGCTAATTTAATGGCATGTTCTATTGCCTCGGTGCCGCCGTTTGTAAAAAAGGTTCGGTTTAATGTACCCGGGCTGATTTCTGCAAGCTTCTTACCCAATAAACCCCTTGCTTCAGTTGCCATACCGGGGTTAACATAACTCACTTCATTCATTTGTTTCACCACTGCTTCTGTAACTCTTGGATCACCATGACCAATATTTACGTTCATTAATTGAGAAGTAAAATCAAGGTAACGCTTACCACTCCTATCAGTAATATAAACACCTTTTGCACTGGCAATATTTAATGGGTTCAAGCCACTTTGCTTCGACCACGAAAAGATGGTGTGTTCTAAATTATTTTTTAATATTTCTTCCTTATTTCCTGATGTATTTGTAGACATGATGTGTTTTAAAATTATGTACTATTGGTAAAGATGTCTTTAACCTTAATATTTATTTTGACTTTAAAAATTAATCAACTATTCGCTTCATTATATTCCTTGATGGTAATAAGTAACATCAACAATAAAACCCAAAACCCTTATACTCATTTCCCAACTCCCCAACTCCCAGCGCTCAGCGCCCAGTGCCCTTCTCCCACCGTTCAGCGCTCAACTCCCAGTGCCCTACTCCCATCTCCCAGCGCTCAGCGCCCTTCTCCCATCTCCCAGCGCTCAGTGCCCTTCTCCCACCGTTCAGCGCTCAACTCCCAGTGCCCTTCTCCCACCGTTCAGTGCTCAACTCCCAGTGCCCTTCTCCCATCTCCCAGCGCTCAGTGCCCTTCTCCCACC
>JACMRH010000530.1 GCA_014376535.1 Cytophagales bacterium
AAAAATTTTTCTGGAAACTTATCTGGCATATGGCTTTAAAGATGAAAGATACAAAGGCTATCTAGGGGCAACTTATTCACTTTCAAAAAGAACTATTTGGCAGTTTCCAGTCAAATCGATAAAGGTAAGTTATCAATACGATACAAAAATCCCGGGGCAAGACCTTCAATTCGTTCAGGAAAGCAGTTTTTTACTTTCGTTTAAAAGAGGCGTAAATGACAAATATTTGTACAATGAAACTTATGCTTTCGAATACTTAAATGAATTTAGAAACCATTTTTCCTATGCTTTAGGTTTTAAATATGTACAACAACAAGCTGCTGGAAGTCTTCATTTTAATCAGGTAAGTTATATAGATAGGCTAAATGATATTAAATATCTGACCACCTCTGAGGCAAGCCTGATTTTACGATATGCTCCAAACGAGATTTTTTATCAGGGAAAAGTTTACCGGTCGCCTATTACTACAAAATATCCGGTTTTTACTTTAAGAATGGCATCCGGAGTTAAAGATTTATTCGGTGCGGAATATGAATACCAAAAAATTACCTTAAATATTTCCAAAAGGTTCTACTTATCGCAACTAGGGTTCACAGATGTAACTTTTGAAGGTGGAAAAATTATAGGTCAGGTCCCTTTCCCGTTACTCTATATTCATCGGGCCAATCAGTCTTATTCATACCAGCTTCAATCTTACAACCTCATGAACTTTCTGGAATTTGTAAGTGATGAGTATGAGGGACTAAATGCTGATCATAATTTTAATGGATTTCTTTTTAATAAAGTCCCCTTATTCAAAAGATTAAAATGGAGAGAGTTGGTTACAATGAAAATTTTGTATGGAACTATAAGCAACCAAAACAATCCATCCTCTGAAGCAAGCCTTTACAAACTTCCGACACAGGAAGATGGAAGTCCTTTAACTTATAGTCTTGAAAGCAAGCCTTATATAGAAGGTGGAGTCGGGATAGGTAATATTTTTAGATTTCTACGTGTTGACCTTATAAAACGCTTCTCCTACACCCATAATCCAAGGGTTTCTGAAATTGGAATAAGGTTTAAAATGAAATTTGATTTTTAATTATCCTGATTTTTTGGAAAATTAGGTAACTGAAAATACCTCCGGTAAGGGACTCAATATAATTTGTACATCAGTAATTATCAGGAATTTTTAACACTGTGGGGTTCCTGCATAATTCAGCCAAAAATTTACTCTAAGCTTATAGTTTTATGAATAAGGCCAATTCCAGTTTGGATTTATATTTCATACTTGGCATTTTTTAAACATTGTTTTTTGAGTGTAACATTTGGTTGCATATTGTTTACAATTATTAACATTTGTAGTCGTAAACATTTCATTTTAACCATTAGATATTTTTTGAATAGTATTATATCCATAGTTTAAATCTGATTTTAATAATTAACACTTTGATACACTGATTATTAGTATTAACACTTCCTTAACAAAATGATAACACCCTTTAAATGTAATATTTATATTGATTTTTAATTAAAAGGTTGATATAAACAACATGAATTTTAATTTGAGTTTAATATTCCATTAATAAATTTCACTTTATCAGGATTTTATGATGTGCCTTTAATGTGAACTCTAAAGGTAGCTTTCAAATTGTTTAATCTATTTTTGAAGTTGGATGAATACTCTTAAATCATTTATTCTATTTTTTCTCCTCTTGCATGTTTATACTGCACGGTGTCAGACCATTTCTCATATACAGCAATTTCCTATGAGTATAAACCCAGCTTTTGTAGGGGATGGGGAGGGGGGAAGGATTGGTATATTGTTTACAAGGGAAGATTTTTACTCTAGGTCATATTCAAATGCCCGTTATCCAGCAAAAGGTCTTCAGCACACTTATACTTCCGCTTTAGCTTTTGATAAATTATTTAAAAAAGTTGGCTATGGAATACAAATTATTGCTGCTGATAAAAGTGATCGCGCAAACAATCAATATCTGGGGATAAAAGCTTGTGTTGCACCTAAATTTTATTTTACACGAAAAAACAAAGAAAAGCAGTTTTCAATTTCCCCTGCAATAGATATTACTATTTTAACAACAAATAATCGTTATATATCTTCCATGTTGTATTTTCAGAATGGGTACTATTATACAAAACCTGTAATAACCTCTGAGCGTGATTTAGATAATTGGCCCGGAGAAAGTAAGCAGGCAAATTTCGGATTCTTGTATTGTAGCAATAAAACTAAAATAGGTTTTAAGCTGGGTTATCATATGCAGAGCATTCAATTAAGGGAAGCAATCCAAAATGTTCATTATGATTTAAAGCCAGGTAATTATCAAAACCAGGAATTATCGCAAGTAAGTGAAGCGATAAGAAATACACCTTTTCAATTTTCAGGAAATAAAAGCAAACATAAGTGGACAGAATATGAATGGTCTATAAATGGGTCCCAACGAATTGATATCTGGAAGAAGAAAAACCTTGCTCTGGACTTGTTTGGTTATTACCAAAATATTATGACAAAAAATGTTTCAAATCTTAATGCGGTTTATATCAAATCTGAAAACAATATAATTTCTGGAGTTATGATTAAATATCAAAAATTACTTTTTGGAATTCAGCCAACACTTAGGACTGTGACCTGGAAAGGTCGTTATTATTCAAAATCATGGGAATTCTATGTAAACGATTTGTATTATATCGGATTTGAGAACAAAAGGCTACTTGTTTTAGGAAGCTTTTATTTTTATGAAATAAGTGCTTATGGAACCGCTCGTATATCTACAACAATATCAGCAACTTATTTATTTTAAAATTCATAGAAGATTTAACTAAAAGCACTCCAGGGATAAAATGAAAGGGATAAAGTACATACTATTTTTAAATATATTCTTCACTGCCTCATTATGGGTGTCGGGTCAAACCATTTCCCATGTCCAGCAAATGCCAATTCACTTTAACCCTGGTTTTGCAGGTGACTCAGGAAGAGCAAGGGTTGGAATTATAATTTCCAATTTTGGCAGATACAATTCACAATTAATTGCAGAAAACAAATGGTATGAAACACAAACCTTTGCTCTTGCTTATGATAATGTTTACAAAAATGTTGGATATGGAGTTGAATTAATAGGAGCAAAAAAGGCACATCAGAACTTTCCTGTTGACAATTATAAAAGAGCCAAATTCTGTATAGCCCCTAAAATTATAGGATATCGTAAAGCTGGGCAAAAAAAGTACCTGTTGTCATCGGCAATTGGTTTTACTTATTTGAAGACAAGTAATAATGCAACATTTCTCTCAACTAACTTTCAAAACGGGTATGTTTTTTACAATACTTCCTATCATAACAGCACTCTTTCATGGCCAACTTTAAGCAAACAGCTTAACCTTGGACTTCTTTATCAGAGCAATAGGAACAACATTGGTTTAGGGATAGATTACCGGTGGAACAATATAGAACAACAAAACACCTTCAGGCAGGTATTTTATGATTATGACCCGGCTGATACTTCCCAAATCGGTAAAAAAGCTAAGGAAGATGCTATAAATGGAACACCGATAGAGAATACGGGCAAAAGGTTGATAAAATGGGAAGATATTTACATCAGCACTTATTTTTCCCAGAGATGGCCTATTCGGGGAATAAAACATTTATCCCTTACGCTATATTATGCCGGTTACCTCATACTTCCGGTAAAAGGTAAGCCTCCAATTAATAATCAAGTTTATCCCTCAAATGACCCAATTGGATCTGTTATTGGCTTAGTTCATCAATACAAGCGCTTATTATTTGGTATACAAATGGGAGATGAATATGATCGGTTTTATTTAGGCTATGAATGCCAAGTTGCCAGGATAATATTAGGTATCAATGATATATATACCAGGTTAGATAAAGGTGAAATAAGCAGTACAATTTCTTTAAACTTCTTTCTTGACAAAAATGAAAAATAAGATTTTATTAATAGGTTTTTTTTGTATCGCAGCTCTTTTGCTTGAAAACTGCGCTGGAGGTGGGATCAAAATCCCATTAATAGACAAACCATTATGTTATAATTTTGATCTAGCTGCTAATGTGACGGTATTCCAAGGGTATCCTCCCTTTGCATCAAAAAAATATGTTTGTGATAACGGTAGCTGGAAATCCGTAAGCGATGACTATAAATGTGTACCCTCTATTTGTGATGGCCAAATTGCAAACCCTAATAATGTTTGTGGATGGGAAGAAACTGACATAGTTCAAAACCCCAGAAATGCATCTTATTATATGGTAAAAAGTTATAATCCCAATCCTGGATTTAATTGTCTTTATAAGGCTACCTGTAAAGTAGGTAAAATTGAATATGACACACTTTCAAAATTATTATATGTTCAGGGAGATTGTAGTAAAAATTCTAGCCATGCTAACTCAACACCTCCCTTAATAAAACCGGGGGACGAACTTAAAAGGGATATTGGTGATTTTGGAAATGATCCATTTTTAGATCCTGTAATAAGAAACCCATCTAAATCCTGTAAGCCAACTAGTGCTTACAGGCTTGAAAACGCTAATTGCTCTGTTGCCACTAGTTCAAATGACTATGCGTGTCTTCAATCCTGCCTTGACGAGATATATATTGATAACAGCGGTGCAACTAATTCTGACAAGTCTAAAAATTCCCGCAAGTTTGAGGTAGGATTCAACATTGAAGATTTTGTCCGTAAAGAATATGTTATCGCAGTTATTAAAGATTATAATGGAGCTAAAGGGATCACTAAAACTTCTGCGGGAGTTTGTTACTTTGGCTCAAAACTCAGACTTTTAGACTGTAATCGGTGGAATAGTAACCTAAGCACCAAAAAAGCATCTGGGATATGGACGGCGGATATGGATATTCCTGCTGGGTTGAAGGATGGGGATAAGTTGTATACAGTCATTTTACAGAAGAACACCTTAAATACTTATGACCCGGTAGGAACATATTGTTATTTTACAGCAAGGACAATAGAAGATAAGCTATCCCCGCCATTGACACAAAGGACACTGAACCTTTTGTATTTTAAAAGTACTTCTACAACATTTAATTCAGACATTACCAGCTATAATTATTATCCTGCAAATTCAGTATTTGGCGGTGGGTTTAAAAAATATTTTGAATATATATGGCAGTACCAGCTTCATACAAGTAGTATTAATTATTCTACCAATACTTTACCTGAAAATTTAGTAGATGAAAACGGCAATATAGTACTCTGGGAAAAGGATATACCTACTTATTCTTATACAAATTTAGAAGGTAAAATTGTGAAGGAAAGAAAAGTATTTGATGCCAGCCTGCATGATACTGTCCCTTCCAAAATCACTGCTCAAATTTTCAGGGACTCCCTCCTGGGAAAATGGAAGAACAGGATGGACAGGTACAACCGCCTGCTAAGTGGTAAAACAGACAACACCCCAAAAATCGGAACAGATAACAATATAAACTGGTCAGAAGTTAAGTTGCCCATATTGAATGATCCTAAAGGCTCACGTGATTATGCCAACCTGATAGGGATAGTAGTGATAAACGGCTTTTCAATAGTTAATGTGACAGAAGTGAAATTCCCAGATCTTACAACCCAACTTAATAATTACATCAATAAATTTAAAACAGAAAATCAACTCACCCAATTGGCACCTAGTGGTAGTACAAGAGGAGAACCTTCAAAGTATTCACCTATCTGTATAATATATAGCAGTATGCATGAGAGAATTTTTAGTACAACTGAAGAAGAATTTCAAGGAACAATAATTGCAACTGCCCTACATGAGATTGGGCATGCTTGGTATTTAACAAAATCAACCAGTTTAGAAACTTATGTTGGGGACCAGGGGGATAACTATTACCTCCAGCATGTTGCCTATAATTATATGAACAAAAGGGATGACTGCAAAGGAGATTATTACTGCCTTATGAAGCCAAGGAGGGAAGTAAAAATACCCGATTTGGTGGACCAAAGAGAGTTTAGTAAAAACCAGTTAATCAACATGTCATTTAGTAGAGGAATTATGGAGCGTCTCCGTAATGTATTTTCTGCTACATATTAATTAAAATCCATGAAAAAGACCAATAATATACTTTGGATACTTTTAGTCCAAATATTAGTATGTCATTTAGCATTTGCACAAAAGGCGAAAATATGGCTTGACAGCAGCAGCTTAAAAAAGGTTTATACCCCTTATGAGCCAATTAAGGGGCTTATTTATATTAAAAATGTAAGTAATGAATTATTATTCTGCCATGGGCAATCTGAATATTTATACACAGAAGACTTTTATGATGCCAATGTATATGATCCTAGTGCGGACCATAACAGTCCTTTTTACTCCACTTATCATGAAACTGATGATATACACCGACAAAATACAAACCGTAACCATCCATCAAAGGAAAGCTATAAAAGTTTCCCTAGAACTCCTTCTGGGCCTTGTAAGGAAGGGGCAAGGGATTCTAAAGGTTATGCTTGTCTATTTCCAGGCATGACCTATATAATTGGAGGGGCATTTGCTCAGTGGTTTTGTTTTGACAAAACAGTAGTTTATCCCAATGGTGAATACCCTTTGGGCAGTACAAACCTGAATTATCCTTTACCACCAGGGAAATACACAGTATGGCAATCAGCTGGTGTCAGCAGCTGTGATGGAGGAGTTTTTGACTGGGAGTTCGAAATCAAGGATGGGGAGAGCCAATGCAACACCGAAATGTGGAGTTGGTTGCATGATGCAAGGATAAACTATTGGTATTATAAGAATGTAGACAGTGTGATAAATGCTCACAATAAAATGATCTTCCATTTTATAGACACATGTCAAAACCAGGTTAAGATAGACATGGCTGCCAGCATGATCACTTTTCATAAAGTGAACGGGGAAAACTGTCAATCTTTTTATCCTGCTACTTTTAATAAAATAATACCTAACAGGGCACTTTGCCTTTATTTATTGAAACAATTTATTGATAATACAAAGGTTCATGGATTTGTTAGGGACGAGCGTAAACATGCAACATACCGTTTTGCTATTCATAAAGAATTGATCAAATACTTGTTAAAAAAAGACAGGCTTTTGGCAGAAACCTTTTTCGGTGACCTGTATTTCAACGAGGTCTATTACAAAGACCGGCAGAAATGGATGCCTGAAAATATCAAGCCTTACCTCTTTACCGTGGCCCAAATGGAAGAACTGCACCAGCTTTTTAAATAACTTAATATATGAAAAAGCGACTCATTATTTTTTTTGTTTGTTTTGCCAGTTTATTCAACCTGGCTTTAGGACAATCTACTTCAAATATTCAAACCATTTTTTCTTATGTAACAGAAAGCAGGTGGGATGATCTACGTGATTTTTTCAAAAGTCAAGAAGAATATAAGCGATTTTTAGCTTCTGTTTTCACTGCTAAAGGAAGTAGTTACGATTTTGCCCCATTGATATTAAAATCTGTAAATCAAAACCAAGGGCAATTTCTAAACCAATTAACCTCTGAACCTCTAACAATTGTACTTCAAATTGATACAACAAGTGGAAAATCGGTAATAAAACAATTTGAAATAAAAAAAAATGTTTCACAACAAAGACTAGAAAGTGCACCTTACAATTACGCAGTCCTTCCTTCCAAGTCTATAGATCTTGTGAAATATATCCAGGATTTTAAAGATGAATTTAATGAAAGTGAGCCACTTAGCCCGGAGGAATTGCCACAAGAAGCTCTTTATAGGCAAATAAATTTCAAACCACTGAAACTGGAATTTTCATATTGCAAAAAGATCTTATTTTTTAACAAATGCGGTAAATCTACCTATACTAAAGAGTTTGGACCTGTATTGTCAGATAAAGACCTTCCAGGGAATGAAGATGGTAAATATGAAAGGCAGATTATGGAAGATATAATTGACCTTACCGCTTTTAAATCACTATTGACACCTGGCCTCTATAATCCTAGCCAGGGTGGATTATATCAATATGTACTTACATCAGTAATTATTGATGGACAAGATCTCGTCATATTCAGGGAAGGGCTTAATCCATGGCGTTACGGTGATAAAAATAGTGACATCCATTTTATAAATCCTGTAGCTGTTAAGGCATTGGGAAAATATCTGTATGTTTTAGAAAAAGGAGATGAAAATTCTTTACCAAAAATACAAATTTTAGAAGTGTTTAATCAAATGGTTCCCAATACTGAAAATGGAGATTTTGGGGTAAATTACATTGGTACAATAGATGCATCTCATATATCTGGTTTACAATTAATTAATCCGGTCGACATTGGAGGATATCTTACAACTACTGAGGCATATTTATTGGTTGCTGATGATAATGGATTGTCACAAATCAAATTAAATAAATCCTCTGGTAAATTTGATAATTATGTAAAAACTTTTCCAAGCCTTGATAGTCCTTCAAGTACTGATATTCCTCCATTTAATTTAAGAGATGTGATTAGGATAGATGCAAGGGACCTTGAAAACGCCTCAGACTTAGGCTGTATCATTATAGTAAGTAAGAATAGTGAAATAGTCACCATGACTTCTGCAGCTTTATCTTCTAATGTTCCCACCTATTTTATAAGAAATAATATAAAATTATGCGATGTAAGTAACCTTGGTTACATGGAAGCAGAGAAAAAATGGTATCTAACTGATTATGGAGGAAAACTACACAAATTAGACAAAGAGGGTAGATATCTTGGTGGTGGTGGAACCTTTGGAACAAGCGAATGGGACAATGAGCTATACTATCCTAATGCAATCACCCCCAACCCTATTGGAAATGATACTACCAATGACTTTCGATACAGGTTCATGGTCGCAAATAAATGGGGTTATTCTACAGGTATTAAACTGTTTTCCCCTGGCATTTTCATTTCTAAATTAAAAGCTTTTGAAAACCTGAATAGCGGCGATCTTACTTTTGCCTTTATCATGTCAGGCAAATGGGGATACATAGAAGGTGCAAAATCAATTCAAATGCAATCCATAAGTATTAATGGAACAATACTTATGGATACTCAATGGAATACCCAAATAGATGGTAACGTCCAAGCCAATAAAAATACAGAATTTCTTAACCATTTTCCAGAAACTATAACATTAAATCCCTTCACTATCAATAATTATGGTGGGTCTCCTTTAGCATTAAAAAGAGGATGGAACACTTTTACTGTCACAATTCAAGTAAAAAAAACGCTTGATGGAATATCAGCAGATGAATTCGTTTCAAAAACAATAGATTTTTATTGGTTACCATCTTCATTTACACCGATGGCCTTTAATAGCATTGCAGATATAAGGCTAAATAATTCTACCTCACCGGCTGATGGTCTGAGTAGCCGGGATTACATTTATAAACCCATAGTAATTGGTACCAAAGGTGTTTTCTATGATTCTTTCGGACATCCTGTTAATATTTCCGATTATGGAAATCTTCAATTAGAGCCTGGCGCAACTTTTTTCAACAGAAGCCAACTTTCATCCGGGCTTGGAAACATTCATTTTAAAGATAATGGCAAACTTACATTAAAGGCGGGTGCATATATCTGTGCTTCGGGCAGTGGGACCGATAATGGTTATGACCATGTCGATCTTATTACCAATCTGGCATTTGACCCTGGTTATAAAAAAGGTATAAACCCGGCCATTGTAAGTAAGTTTAATAGTTTTGAACAAGCAACATGTAAATCTGCCTGTGAATTTCTTTCTGATGTTTCCCCTATCGTAACTTTTACGGCAAAAGTAGACCTGTCAAAAAACAACCCTTTTAAAGTAACGGTCAATCCAGCCGGAACAACCTATTTCAACAAATTAAAATGGGAGGTGGAAGAAGTTGGCAATACGATAAAAAAGGGTTTGTTTATAATTGATGCCAGTGCTGCAACACAAATAATCAATTTAAATGAGAAGATCACTTACAATGGTGCCCCTTATCAATTCTTTTCCTGCAAAGATTATAAAATAACATTGTCTACGGGATGTAATAATAGCGATGGGGCAATTGATTGGATCAGTACTTCTACTCAAACGATAGGTATTTACCAGGAAGTAAAGGCCGGGCCCGATCAGGAAGCTTGCGATTACAGTGGTAGTTTGCAAATGACAGGCTTTACACCACTTAGCTTGGCAGGTGACAGTAGTCTGGATGCCTGGTCAGGACCTACCGGTGTTACTATTAACAATGATGGTCTGGTAACGCTTGGTTCTTACCCATCTTCAATGAAGAATATACCCCAAACGTT
>JACMRH010000531.1 GCA_014376535.1 Cytophagales bacterium
ATAATTTTCAAGATCAAGCTTGGGATCCTTATCGGCTATAACTAAAAAGTTGAATGAATATTGCTTCTGAAGTTTTTTCAATATTGGCAAAAGCCTGTCCAAATATTTCAATGTAGAATGGGTTCCTGTCCACCCAATTGTTTTATTTTCAGGCTTTTGAAATATTGGTTTTATTGGGATGTCTTTTAAATCTAAAGTTGTGGGAAGGTAAGCGGAATTAGGATTGAATTTTTTTGCAAAGTCACTCAGAAAATCATTGCCACAAGTCACTTTATGAGACCAGGAGCATATATATTTTACTTTCCAATGACACTTGAACAAGGCTGCCATTCTGTTTTCACTTGAAGTATTGCTTAACCATATCGCATCATCGAAATCATAAATGATCTTTTTTCGAAATACTTTAGCAATTATCCATTCAAAAAAAGGTGGCCCGATTGGGCTTGCTTCCCGGTGAATAAATACAAAATCAAATTTATAAACTTGAAATAAAAGAAGGAACCGTCTCCAAAAACCACCTAAAACCCCGATAGCTTTTTTTAATAAATTGCCTTTTGTGTAGAGCAAATTAAAACTTCTTTCAGAAAGAAAAGAGTGGAAACTGACTTGATAATTTTCTTCTAAAATATCCCAATACTGTTCGAAGCGAAATCTTTGAGATGCAACCCTTCCAAATGGATAAGGTGCTAAAAACAAAATTTTTCTTTTAGGGGAAGCACCCAAATTACATCATTCTAATTTCAATTCTTCTATTTTTAGTGCGTCCTTCTTCTGTAAAATTTTCAGAAATAGGGGCAGTTTCGCCATAACCTTTCGCCGTAATCCTTTTTTCCGGAATTCCCTTTTCTACTAAATAAGATTTGATCGAGTTGGCCCTTTTTTGAGATATATTAAAGTTTACTGCGTCATCACCTACATTATCTGTATGACCGGCAACCTCAATTTTCATTGTTGGGTTTTTAACCATTTCCTCATATAATTTGTCTATTTCAATTTTGGCATTTTCATACAATTCAGATTTGTTAGGGCCGAAATGAATTTTCAATTCGTAAATGCGATTGTATTTGGTAATTATTTTAATTTGAAGATTTTCCTCCATAGTAAATTTCCCATCCTGCCGGGGAATTTCAAATACTCCAAAATCAAATTTTACTCCTGATTTTTCTACTGACAATTTATGTGAACTTCCTTTTTTCAAAAGAATAGAAGTATTTCCATCTAAATCTGCTGTATCGGATCGAAGTTTTTTATCTGCTGAATCTTCTAGCTTTACAACTGCTCCCTGCTCTGGTGCACCTTTGTCGTCAGTTACCTTAAAAATAACTACTGCATCGTAATCCGTTGGTTGCAAGGTAGTTTGGGCAATTAAGAAGTTTGAAAGTAAAAGTGAAACTGTCAATAAAATATTTTTCATTGTCAAAATTTTATTTCTTTTGTCACAAAAATAACAATTGTCCAATCACTGGTGCAATTATTTCACATACCAAATTTGTAAATTCAAAATTCAAACTGTATTATTGCCATGTAATGCGGACGGATTTTTAAACGACTTCGCTCTCCGCACACAATCCTTAATAAATTCTGTTTGCCTGTTTTTAATTTTAGGCTAAACCTGGTCCATTAAAAATTCTTATCCTACCGTATAAATAATCCTTTCCGTACCCCAACGCATGTACAACATTAATGATTTGGACCTATTGCTTATTTCTGAGCTTAGGGACATTGCTGAAACCCTCGGCCTAAAAAACGCAAAAAAACTAACCAAGGAAGAACTCATCTACAAGATTCTAGATAAACAAGCAGTTATTCCTGACAATGAATTAACTAATCTTCCTCAATTGCCTCAATCTGCCAAGGTTGAAAAAGCAGTGGTAGAAGTAAAAGAACCTGTTACAGAAACTGCTGAACCAAAAGCAGAAGTGGTAAAAAGAGAACCGGTACGCGTTCGCAAAAGAGAGAATGTTAGAGAAGCTGAACCAGATGTTCTGGTTGACGCGCACAACACCACCTATGAAGAACCAAAAATTGAAATTTCTCAGCCAATAGAACAACATTCGTATAAAGAATATAAAAACGAACCTGAACAAACAGGTTATAATCAGGAACCTATACCTATTACACAATTTCAAGAAAATTCCGTTGAATTTCCTGCTGTTAAAGAAAGAGAGCAGGCCCCAAACGTAAGAAAAGTTTACGCCCGTGATTTTGAAGGTGTAATTACAAGCCAGGGTGTTCTGGAAATGATGCAGGATGGTTATGGATTTTTACGATCGTCTGATTATAACTATCTGGCAAGCCCTGATGATATTTACGTTTCTCCATCTCAAATCAAATTATTTGGTTTAAAAACTGGGGATTCTGTAAAAGGTCAGGTAAGGCCTCCAAAAGATGGTGAAAAATATTTTGCCCTTTTAAAAGTTGAAACCATCAATGGAAAAACCACAGAAGAAATAAGGGATAGGATACCTTTTGAATTCCTAACTCCTGTTCATCCAACTGAAAAATTGAAACTGACAACCAAATCAGACAATTATTCAATGAGAATTCTTGATCTCTTTGCACCAATTGGAAAAGGACAGAGGGGTATGATTGTTGCTCAGCCCAAAACAGGTAAAACTGTTTTGCTAAAAAGTATAGCCAATGCTATTGCCGAAAACCATCCGGAAGTATATCTTATGGTATTGCTAATTGACGAGCGTCCTGAGGAGGTTACTGATATGGCTAGAAGCGTAAGAGGTGAAGTTATATCTTCTACTTTTGATGAACAGGCAGAGCGCCATGTAAAAGTGGCAAGTATCGCTTTGGAAAAAGCAAAAAGAATGGTAGAATGCGGCCATGATGTAGTTTTGTTATTAGATTCTATCACCCGTCTTGCAAGAGCATACAATACTGTATCACCACCATCAGGAAAAATATTATCAGGAGGAGTTGATGCAAATGCACTTCATAAACCAAAACGTTTCTTCGGAGCGGCCCGTAATGTTGAAAATGGCGGTTCTTTAACAATTCTTGCAACAGCCCTGATTGAAACTGGTTCTAAAATGGACGAAGTTATCTTCGAGGAATTTAAAGGAACTGGTAACATGGAACTGCAATTAGACAGAAAACTTGCTAACAAACGTGTGTACCCTGCAATTGATGTTCCTGCATCTGGCACCCGTATGGAAGAATTGTTGATGACTAAGGAAGAATTACAAAGAGTCTGGATCCTTCGTAAATATATGAACGACATGAATTCTATTGAATCGATGGAATTCCTGCTTGAAAGAATGAGGGGAACAAGAAATAATGACGAGTTCCTGGTTTCAATGAATGGCTAGTTTTAGAATTTAAATTAATAAAAAAGGCTGTCTCCAAAAGGGCAGCCTTTTTTGTTATGGTTTCCAGATAATTTAGAATAGCCTTGCGTACATAAATCAAATTACCAGATCTAGCTATGAAATATAAATACATTATTTTCGATTGTGACGGAGTTTTGGTCGACAGTGAATTTCTCGCCTGCACTACACTGTCAGAAATGCTCTTGCCTTATGGAGGGATCATTCCGGCAGAAAAGATCATGGCTGATTATGTTGGGATGAAAGATGTTCAGGTTGTGCAATTGCTCAGCTCGTTATTGCAACTTCATTTGCCTGAGGACTTTATGGTCCAATACGAAAAAACACTTGACAGCAGGCTGGAAAACAATCTCGAAGCAATTCCAGGAATAATGTCTGTCCTGCAAAATCTGAAAATACCGAATGCTCTTGTTTCCAACAGTAATTTTCAAAGGATTATTACTTCTGTTACCAGTGCAGGTCTTCTTTCCTATTTTAAAAAAGAGAACATTTTCAGCCCGGATATTGCCATGGTGGCTAAACCAGATCCCGGTATCTATTTATATGCATTGAAAAAACTTGGCATTAAAGCGAATGATGCTATTGTTATTGAAGACAGTCCTACTGGAGTTTCAGCCGCAAACGGCGCTGGTATTGAAGTAATAGGATTTCTAGCGGCATCCCATTCTTCAGGCCAGGAAAAAGCGTTGTTGGAAAACGGGGCAATATACATTGCTCACAACAGTTCAGAACTTCAATTGATTTTAAAAGAGAAAAATATTTTGTAAAGGCTACAGGTTTTCTTCTTATCAGGAATTCAAAAGTTTTATAACCAGCGTTTCATAGTATTTCCTTCAAAGAAGTTTGGTTAACAAACAATTAGAAAGGACTTCCGTAGTATTAATCCTGAGAAGGCCCAATCAATATGTATTTGAGAATATTATTTTTAACGCTTTTAATCTGCAAAATAGGATTTTCGCAAAATCTCATTTTTGATAAAATCGGCAAAAAAGATGGTTTGCCAGATAATAATATTTTTTCCATAGTCCAGGACGGATATGGCCACCTGTGGTTTGGTACTTCTAACGGTCTGGCACTTTATAATGGTTATACTTTCCGGACCTGGAGGCACATGCAGGAAGATACAAACTCATTGCCTCATAATGAAGTAGATATCTTACTAGCAGGATCAAAAAATGAACTATTTGTCGGGAATATCTCAAAAGGAATTTTCAGGTTTAATTACCATAAGGAAATATTTGAACCTCTTGATAAAACTCAGAAGGACCCGGAAAAAAAATGGTTATGCGCATTTTATTCCCGAAGCCGAAAAATCTTTATTGGCTCCAGTGAGGGGCTTGAGATTTATGATGAACAGCAAAAACTGCTCAGAAAAATAAATCTTCGTCTGGATAAAAAATGTTTCATTTCATCCATTGATGAAGATGATAAAGGTATTATGTGGTTATATGCTTCAAATAATAGCATTTTAAAATTTAACCAGGAAACAGAGACTGTTGAAACTATCAGGTTTTTTAATGGTCCGGACAAAGGGATTTTAACCCGGGGAGGCCGACTAAAATATGATTCTAATGGTTTTATCTGGATAGGAACAGAATTTTACGGTCTTTTCAGGTATGACGTGTCCAGTGGGAAAATTGACCGCTTTTCAACCGAAAATGGCAAATTCAAATCAAACATTGTATTAAGCATACTGAAAGACAAGAAAGGAAGGGTCTGGGTAGGTACTGATATTGGTGGTATCTATAAATTCTCCGCTTCTTCAGATGCAACACCCTCGTGCTATTTGCCGGCTTTAAATTCTGAAGAAGCTTTAAGCAGCAGTACTATATACAGTTTATATGAAATTGAGCCTGAACTACTCCTGATAGGGACCTTTGCAGGAGGATTAAATGTACTGAATGATTACAGGCATAAGTTTGTGACCTACAATGACAAAGGATTACAAAACCAACATTTAAATAATAAATCAGCCCTTTCCTTTAATTCAGCTGAGAATGGTAAAATCTGGATCGGGACGGATGGCGGGGGACTTAATTTGTTTGACCCAGTTACTAAAAAGTATGAATACTTTACGAAGGAAAACAAGAAAATGCCCCATTCCAACGTAGCTAAAAGCATATTTGTTGACTCAAAAAAAAGGATCTGGGTGGGAAGCTATGCCGGGGGTGTAGCAGTATTAAGTCCGAACCTTAAAGTGCTGAAGGTATTTTCAAATGAAAACATGAACGACAATATAGGGTCCGACCATGCATGGAAAATGACTGAGGACCTTGACGGGAATGTATGGGTCGGACTTTTAAACAATGGAGCGGAAAGAATCTCACCTGATCTATCCAAAATAATTCACTACCATTATGATGTACCCGGAAACAGTGGCCTCAAATCAGCTGCTATACTTGTCATGGTCACTGACAAAAAAGGCAGAGTTTGGGCCATCTCCGAATCTCTTCATTATTTTGACCCGCAAAAAGATAAGTTTGTTGAATACCATTATCCGGGAATTGAGCTTCCTTCTAATTTAAAAGACCTTTGTGTTGATGGAAAAGGTGATTTATGGGCAGCCTCCAGCGATGCTTCCATGTTTAAAATCCCATTCAAAGAAGCAGAAAGCCCCGCTTTATATCCTGCATCTAAAGGCTGGTTTGGGAATGAGGTCCTTTGCATCCAGGACGATAATGATGGCAATATATGGATGGCCACTGATGTTGGAATTTCAGTTTTAAGATTCACCGGCGATGCTTACAGGTTTCTTAATTTTGACATCCATGATGGTGTACAAACCGGTCAGTTTAATGCTTCCAGTAAGCTTAAAGACGCAGAAGGTTATATCTATTTTGGAGGATCAGAAGGATTTCACAGGTTCCACCCGAAAGACATCAAACTAAATTATCATTTACCGAATGTCTCAATATCGGATATCAGGATATTCAATCAACCATTGTCATCCTTTCCTAAATACCATAAAACAGAATCAGTCTTCTGGAACGATAGTACCATTCACTTTCAGTATATGGATAAGATGATTAGCATTGAATTTGCCGGTCTGGACTTTGTTCTCCCTGAAAAGAATAGGTTTGCCTATATACTGGAAGGTTTTGACTCTGATTGGAATTACACACGATCGGGTGCCCATCTTGCCACTTACACCAACCTGGATCCCGGCAATTATACCTTCAGGGTCCGGGCATCCAACAACGATGGTCAATGGAACAACGAAAGTTCTCAACTTCATATTGTCGTTCTGCCTCCCTGGTGGGCCACCTGGTGGTTCAGGGCATTGATTATTTTAAGTTTGATAGGGGCTTTGGTAGGATTTTATTTCTGGCGGACCAAGTCTATCAGACAGAGGAACTTAGAGCTTAAAACAGAAGTAGATCAGCAAACCAATGAGCTCAGGCAGATCAACGAAGAGTTACAGCAGACTTCCGAAGAAGTAAGCAGGCAAAACAATGAGATCAGCAGGCTTTTTGAGGAACTAACCGAAAGCATTCAAGCTGCTCAGGTTATACAAAATGCAATACTTCCCGGAAAAGACATTCTTAAAAAATATTTTCACAGCATTGACGTTCTTTACAAACCTAAAGATGTTGTAAGTGGCGATTTTTATTGGTGTGCACAAAGTGGTAACAGGTTCTTTCTGGCCGTTGTAGATTGTACCGGGCATGGAGTTGCCGGCGCATTCATGACCTTTATCGCTTATGAAACTTTAAATCAGATACTTAGAGAAAATCCTAAAGCCACTGCAGGTGAATTTGTGTCTATATTGAACAAAGAAATAATTTTTTCGATGAATCACTACCAGGCAGGGATAAATGCGGGAATGGATGTTGCGCTTTGCATTTTAGATAAAGACTACAACTCATTGGAATTTGCAGGAGCAAATGACCCTTTGTACATTATCAGGAACGATGAGATTTTAATATTTAAAGGCGACAGGCAAGGCATTGGAGGCAAGCAAAAAACTGAAAATTATAAATTTGAAACCTTCAATATCCCATTGCAAAAAGGAGATCAGGCATATATTTTCAGTGATGGATATGCAGACCAAATGGGAGGTGTCAATAGAAACGAAAAATTCATGTACCCACGGTTCCGTCAGGAATTATTAAGTACCAGACATTTGCCTATCGAAAAAAGGATTTCCAAACTTGAAGAAACCTTCGATATCTGGAGAAATGGGTACGAACAACTAGATGATGTACTTGTTATTAACTTCGAAGTCTCTTAGAATAAAAGTACAATCTTTTTAGAATACAAATCCCTTAGAAACAACTTTTCCAAGGGATTTTTTTTATTTATATATTTGACTATTAATTAGTTAATCTATTCTTAATCATTATTTAATGTAACCAACTGTTATTAACGTCTATAAAACAAGCTAGTTAACCTGATTTACAGAAAGTTAGTGGCGAAAAGTGGGGGAAAGTGGTGGATTTTTGATTAGTATTTTTTACATTTGCTCAGGTGAGTAGTGAAGTTACAATCCTGAATCTAAACACATGGCGTACTTTTCGGGAGAATATGAGTGCACAATAGACGTTAAAGGCAGAATGATAATGCCTTCACGTGTAAAGGCGCGCTTACCTGAAGGATTTACAAACGAGATTTTTTTACTACGGAGCACTGATCCATGCTTGCTCATTTACCCCATGCCGGAATGGGAGAAAATTGCTGAAAAAATTACAGGCCTGAATGAATTTGACGAATCAACCGCAATTATTCAAAGAAATTTATTAAGAAACGGGACTGAATGCGAACTTGATGCAACAGGAAGGTTTTTAATTAGCAAACGCCTGCTTGATTATGCGGGTATTACAAAAGATGTAATCCTGGTTGGCTTAGGAAACAGGTTGGAATTATGGGAACCTTCCAGATATGACCAACATTTAATAACAGATCAAAAAGAACTTGCTGGTCTTTTAAAGAAGCATTTAGGAACCAAGGAAAGCGCTTAAGGCGAATTTAGAAATGAACGAAATAGAATCTACTAATACCGAACGCAATACAGATAGCAAAAGGGCTTATCATAATCCTGTAATGCTAAATGAATGCATTGAAGGCTTAAACCTTCAGGAAGGTGGTATATATATAGACGTAAC
Source organism: Cytophagales bacterium (assembly GCA_014376535.1). GTDB lineage: Bacteria > Bacteroidota > Bacteroidia > Cytophagales > UBA9547 > UBA9547. Next base: position 8,441 of record JACMRH010000531.1, read on the forward strand.
TTTTGGTGGTGGTGGCCATACCAAGGCTATTTTACAAAAACTTGCAGGAAAAGGAAAATTATATGGCTTCGATCAGGATCCGGATGCCAAAGTAAATGCAGAGGCTATAACAGATAAGGCTTTTACTTTTGTAGAAGCCAATTTCCGTGACATGCAAAAATACATGCGGCTTCATGGAATAGATAAAGTAGATGGCATATTAGCAGATTTAGGAGTTTCATCCCACCAATTTGATACGGCAGAAAGAGGTTTTTCAATTCGCTTTGATGCGCCATTAGATATGAGAATGCGTCCACAAGGCGAACTAACTGCAGCAAAAATCCTGAAAGAATATCACGCCGATGAACTACACAAAATCTTCGGAATGTACGGAGAGGTAAAAAATGCTAAAACACTTGCCTCTCAAATAGTACGGGACAGGGTGAGGTCGAACATGGAGACGGTTGATGATTTTAAAAAATCACTAAGTAAACTAGCACCAAAAGGAGCGGAAAATAAATACTTCGCCCAGGCATTTCAGGCTTTAAGGATTGAAGTGAACCAGGAGCTCGAAGCCTTGCAAGAATTTCTGGAACAAGCAGTTTTGATGTTGAAACCGGGCGGAAGATTGGTCGTGATGTCTTACCACTCCCTGGAAGATAGATTAGTAAAGAATTATATACAAAAAGGAAAATTTGGAGGTGACGAAGAAAAAGACTTTTACGGCAACGTGATTAAACCTTTTGAAGCAATAAACAAAAAACCAATAGAAGCAGGCCAGGCAGAACTGGAACGCAATAACAGATCGCGTTCTGCAAAACTTCGCATAGCGGAGAGATTAGTTAATAGTTAATAATTAATAGTCAATAGTGAGATTACAGCATCCCACAACTCTTAACTCTTAACTAAAAAGATGAGTAACACATTCAAAATACCGACACAAAAAAATCCAGAGCCAAGAAAGCAGGCTGGAAGTGGTGGTGGCGGAATGTTTTCAGCATTAGATAAGTTGCTGAACCTTGACAGCCTTTTTGAAAAGGGAGTTCCACTGGAACTTATGCCTAAAGTTTTGTACGCAACAGCCTTTGTTATAGTCTACATCGCAAACGGACATTATGCAGAGAGGAATGCCAGAAAAATAGAAAAACTAAAATCGGAAGTAGAAGACCTCCGTGCTGATTACATTACAATGAAGTCGGAATATATGTTCCAAAGCAAGCAATCTGAAGTAGCCAAGAAAGCTGAATCAATGGGAATATATGAGAGTTCGGAGCCAGCCACTAAAATAGTTATTAGTCAATAGTTAAGAGTTAATAGTTATGGCTAAAACTAGGAGTCTAGTATGTGAAAAGGCTTATGCTTTTTCCATTCGTATTGTGAGGCTTTATCAATATTTGGTAGGTGAAAAGAAAGAATGGGTTTTAGCAAAACAACTACTTCGAAGCGGAACGGCAATAGGAGCACTGATCGAAGAAGCAATTGGAGGAGAATCTGATGCTGATTTTAAACATAAGCTGAAGATTGCTTATAAGGAAGCCAGAGAAACACATTATTGGATACGATTATTAACTGATACTGATTATTTAAATGACAATCAAAGTGAATCTATAAAAAATGATTGCAAGAATTAATAAAAATGTTGACTAGCATAATCAATACCATGAACCAGAAAGCCACAACTATTAACTCTTGACTATTAACTATTAACTAAAAGTGGGTATAAAATTTACCATATTATTAAGAGTCCGGTTAGCCTTCATGTTTGTGTTGGCTTTTTCGCTTGCGATTATATGGAAAGTTGCACACTTACAGATTGTTGAAGGAGCTCACTGGAAAGAAGTTGCTGAAGAAATTCTTCTTGACTATAAGGATGTTAAAGCGACAAGGGGAAATATATATTCAGATAACGGAAGCTTGCTTGCCACTTCACTGCCTTTTTATCAGTTGGCATTTGATCCTACTGCTCCTAAAGACAAATACTTCCGTGAAGGAATTGATTCTCTCAGCATGCTCATGTCCCGGTTCTTTGGGGACCGGTCGCCGGAAGAATATAAGCGGAAGCTTACAGATGCCAGGAAAAAGCGAAAACGGTACCTGATTCTAAGCGAGAAAAACCTTACCTACGGCCAAAAGAAGATCATTTCTTCCTGGCCTATTTTCCGTTTAGGGCAATTCAGAGGAGGGGTGGTTTTTGATAAAATAGACAAACGTCACAGGCCATTTGGGTACATGGCATTCCGTACAGTTGGTTTTGTAAACGATCAGAACCAGGGTGCTGGATTAGAATACAGCTATAATTCTCAATTAGGAGGCAAAAAAGGTGAAGCATTATTTCAACGAATTGCCGGTGGAAACTGGAGACCGTTGTATGACGAAAATTATGTAAAACCTGAAGATGGCTATGATATTCAAACCACTTTAGATGTGAACCTGCAGGATGTTGCTGAGGATGCACTTTACAGGCATTTGCTTCGCCACGATGCGGATTATGGGACAGTGGTTTTGATGGAAGTAAAAACCGGAGAGATCAAAGCCATGGCCAATCTGAGTAAAAATAGTGCCGGCGGTTATGAGGAAAGATACAATTATGCAGTTGGAGATCAGGGGCTTACTGAGCCAGGTTCTACGATCAAACTCGCTTCGCTATTGGCTCTGTTTGAAGATTCAGACCTGAATTTAAAAGATACTGTTTTTGGTGACTGGGGCAGACATGCATTTTACGACCGAATTATGGTTGATTCAAAACCGGAAGGTTATGGAACATTAACTGTAAAGGAAGCATTTGCTTATTCATCTAATATTGGTGTTGCCAAACTAGTTGTTGACCATTTTGGAAGCAAACCTCAAAAATACATTGATTACCTGCAAAAATTTGGTTTAGGCAAAAAAGTTGGTTTTCAAATGGCGGGTGAAGCTCAACCATATATCAAAAATACATATGACAGCAGCTGGAGTGGCATTTCTCTTCCCTGGATTTGTCATGGATACGAAATGAAACTGGCGCCAATCCACACACTTTGCCTTTACAATGCTGTGGCCAATGATGGCAAAATGATCAAACCCATCATTGTAAAGGAAGTAAGAAAGGCAGATAAGATCCTGGAAAAATATGAAACAGATGAAATAGTTGAGAAAATCTGTTCAGAAAAAACACTGGCAAAAGCCCGTGAAATGTTGGAAGAAGTAGTGGTGTCAGGTACTGCCAAGAACATCGCCGGAACACATTATAAAATTGCAGGCAAAACGGGTACCGCACAAAGACTTGTAAAAGGAAGGTACACCAAAACCTATTACACTTCATTTGCCGGGTACTTTCCAGCTGACAAACCAAAATACAGTTGCATCGTGGTGATTGACAATCCAAAAGGATATAATCAATACGGCGCAGATGTTGCGGCACCTGTTTTCAAGGAGATCGCTGACAAAGTTTATGCTACTGACAAAGAAATGCACAAGCTTTTAGAAGAAAAAAAATTCTTCGACAAAGAAGGAATTTTCCCAATGGTGAAAGCTGGATTCCTGGAAGACCTTCGCTATTTGTGTAATCATTTTGGTATATCAAACCATGCAAATGAAAAGGAAGATTGGGTAGCTGCTGTACCAAAGAACAATGCTATTATATGGCAAAACCGGGTTGTGAGAAAAGAGTTAGTGCCTGACTGCAAAGGCTTTACGTTGAAAGATGCTATGTATGTTTTAGGGAATAACGGTTTAAGAGTGGAGTATTCTGGTACAGGAAGGGTTGTGCAGCAATCTTTAGTTCCAGGACAAAGGATTGTGAAGGGATGGACAATTCATTTAAAACTTGGGTAAATAGTATGAGCTGGTCACAAATTGTGACCAGCTGTAAAAGTATAAAAAATTGATTATTAAACAATTATGATGAACTGGTCACAAATTGTGACCACCTCTGACAAATTATGAAAGCGATAGAAAAACTATTGATACCATCAGAAAGCATTATTAATGCAATCTTTCATTTGAGAGGTAAAAAGATCATGATCGATTCTGATCTTGCTTCACTCTATGGTGTTGAAACAAAAGTTCTAAAGCAATCTGTGAAAAGAAATATTGACAGGTTTCCAGAGGATTTCATGTTCGAAATAACAAACAAGGAAAAAAAGTTTCTTTTAGACAATTCACCAAGATTAGCAAATCTGAAATTTTCCAGTGTAAATCCTTATGCATTTACAGAACATGGAGTTGTTATGTTGGCCTCAATATTGAATACACCGCTTGCAGTTCAAATGAGTGTTCATGTAACAAGAGTATTTGTTGATTTGAGGGAAACTCTTTTAACTCATAAAGACCTTGCTCAAAAGCTTAATGAAATGGAAAGCAAATATGACGAGCAATTTCAGGTCGTATTTGGAGCAATAAAAGAATTGATGGATCCTGAAAAACAAGAACGCGAACCAATAGGATATAAATAGTTTGAAAATTTTAAAAGACATATTATACAAAACGAACCTGGTTTC
>JACMRH010000532.1 GCA_014376535.1 Cytophagales bacterium
TACAACGAAATCGGAATCCGCAAGAAAAACATATAAAAATGAAATAAGGTGTTTCTGGTCCCAATGAGGTGGAATAGTCATATTCTGGATTTTCAATAAAAATAGCCTATTAATTATATAAAATAGCAATTATCATTTCAATGTATTGATTAAGTCTACTTTAAAACGAAATTTGAATTTGAAAACAAATCTCATGGATCCAAAAAACAAAATAGATCAATTAACGGATTTATTGCATCAGCTTAATCATTCTTATTATATGAATAATAAAAGTGAAGTGTCTGATTTTGAGTTTGATATGAAGATGAAGGAGCTGGAATTACTTGAAAAAGAATTTCCTCAGTATAAAAGACCAGATTCTCCCACCTCCCGGGTTGGAGGAACCATTACCAAAGAATTTCAAACTGTAAAACATAAATACCCAATGCTTTCATTGGGAAATACCTACAACGAACAAGACCTGAAAGATTTTGATGAAAGAGTAAGGAAAGTTTTAGTTTCCGGTAGCGAGTTAAGAGTTGAGAGTGAAGAAAAAATGCCTCAACTTTCAATATTTGGTCAAGCTGAAAAAACTCACAACTCACAACTCACAACACACAACTATGAGTACGTTTGCGAACAAAAATTTGACGGTGTAGCAATAAGCTTAACTTATGAGAATGGTATTTTAACTAAAGCTGTTACGCGTGGTGATGGGGTTCAGGGTGATGATGTAACAAATAATATTAAAACAATTAAATCTATTCCATTAAAAATCAATTCTTTAAACTTGCCTGACGAGTTTGAAGTAAGAGGGGAAGTGTTTTTATCCAGGCATAATTTCGAGAAGATTAATAAAGAAAGGGAAGACATAGGAGAAGCATTACTTGCTAACCCAAGAAATGCCGCATCCGGAACGCTGAAAATGCAGGATTCTTCAGTTGTAGCAAAAAGACAATTGAATTGTTTTCTTTATTCATTAAATGGAAAGAAGCTGCCTTTTAATACCCATTCAGATTCATTGAAGGCGTTGACTAGCTGGGGTTTTCAGGTGTCGCCGACTTATAGGATCTGTAAAAGCATTGAGGAAGTCATGTCCTATATTCATTTATGGGAAAAAAAGAGGTTTGAACTTCCGTTGGATACAGATGGGATTGTATTAAAAGTAAATTCGTTCGTACACCAGGATCAATTAGGTTTTACTGCCAAAACCCCCAGGTGGGCTATATCATTTAAATATAAATCTCAATCGGCAGTTACAAAACTGAATTCAATAACCTATCAGGTAGGACGTACTGGTGCTGTTACTCCTGTTGCAAATTTAGAACCCGTTTTATTGGCAGGAACTACCGTCAAACGGGCTTCGCTACACAATGCCAATGAAATTGAGCGATTGGATATCCGCCTTGGAGATTTTGTTCATGTGGAAAAAGGAGGAGAGATAATTCCAAAAATTACCTGTGTTGAATTAAGTAAAAGACATGAAAGCCTTACAAAAATAGTTTATCTAAGTCACTGTCCTGAATGTGGATCTGAATTGATAAGACAGGAAGGAGAAGCAAATCATTATTGTCCAAATGAAGAAGGTTGTCCCCCACAGATTAAAGGCAAATTTGAACACTTCATTCAAAGAAAAGCCATGAATATTGATGGAATGGGTTCAGAAACAATCGAGGCTTTGGTTACCAAAGGTATGATTAAAGATATGGCAGATATCTATGAATTAAATACTGAAAAATTAAATCAATTAGAAAGATTTGGAGAAAAATCAATTTCTAATCTTTTAAAAGGAATTGAAACTTCTAAAGAAATTCCATTCAGAAATGTATTATTTGCCTTAGGAATAAGGTTTGTGGGTTTAACTACTGCCGAAAAACTGGCAAATCATTTTGAGAATATTGAAAATATTTCTAAGGCGTCATTGGAGCAACTATTGGAAGCACCGGAAGTAGGAGAGAAGATTGCCCAGAGTGTTATTCAATACTTTAGTCAGGAAGAAAACCTGAAAATTATAGAAAGGTTAAAAAATGCCGGATTACAATTTGAAAATGAAGCTCGACCAGCCGCGGAAAGCAATAAACTGGAAGGCAAAAGTTTTGTTGTATCCGGAGTATTTCAAAACTTCTCAAGAGAAGAAATAACCGATAAAATTCTGGCAAATGGCGGCAAAATCTTAAGTGGTGTATCTGGAAAGCTTGATTTCCTGGTAGCAGGGGAAAATATGGGTCCTTCAAAACTTGAAAAGGCAACGAAGTTAGGTGTGAAAATTGTAAGTGAAGAAGAGTTTTTATTGATGTTGTGAGTTTTGAGTTGCGGGTTTTGTACAAATGAAACTTTTGAAATGAATGAGGTAAAATGTTAAGATCCTGACTCGCAACACACAACTCACAACGAAAAACTATTTATCTTTGCCCTCCTTATGAATAGCGACATTAAAACCAAGTTTACAGGCACTGGCCTGGCACTTATTACTCCTTTTACTTCAAATTTGTCAGTAGATTTTCCAGCACTGGAACGCTTAATTGAAAGAGGAATTAAAGGCGGTGTTGAATTTCTGGCCGTATTTGGTACTACAGGAGAACCTGTAACCTTGACAAAAGCAGAGAAAAAGGATATTCTCGAATTTGTCCTTAAAGTAAATAACAAGCGTCTGCCTGTGATGATTGGTCTTGGAGGTAATAATACTCTTGAAGTTTTAGAAACTATAAAAGCTACCAATTTTAGCGGTGTGGATGGTATTTTATCTGTATGCCCATATTATAATAAGCCATCCCAAGAAGGAGTTTACAGACATTATGTTGCTATTGCAGATGAATGTCCTGTTCCTGTTATGCTGTATAACATTCCAGGTCGTACAGGAATAAATATGACTGTTAGCACAACTTTAAAATTAGCTGTCCATAAAAATATAATAGGTGTTAAAGAAGCCTCAGGTGATTTAACACAGTGTATGGAAATTGCTAAATCTGCCCCGAAAGATTTTTTATTGGTTGCAGGTGATGATTTATTGGCAGTTCCTATGATTGCGATAGGTGCACAGGGGTCTATAGCAGTATTGCCTAATATATTTCCTGATACTTTTTCAGATATGATCCGCTTTGCACTGAAAGGAGATTTTCTCAATGCACGGAAATTGCTCTATAATTTTGCCGAATTAAACCCTCTTCTTTACGCAGAAGGGAATCCTGTCGGAGCAAAAGCGGTATTGAAATTGATGGGCGTTTGCGAAAACTTTGTTCGATTACCTTTGGCAGAAGCTTCTGAAGGATTAACTGCTTCTATTGAAAAGGTTTTAAATAAACAGGAAGCAGTTAAAGTCTAAAAAAATTTAAGGTATTTACTTAAGAATTGCTCTGTTTGGGAAGCTGAATAAGAAATCAGTTCCTTCAAATGGCTTGCTTCTTACATGCACTTTCCCTTGTAAAGCATCTGCTGCGGTTTTTACGATATATAAGCCTAAGCCAGTACCTGTAGACCTTTCATGGCCTCTGAAGTGCATGTCGAAGATATTATGAATAATGTTTTCGTCAATACCTATACCGTTGTCCTTCAGTCTTATGGAAACAAAATTGTTTTCTTTAAAAATATCTATCAGAATGTTAATAGTTGGTTTATGTTCATCCCTGAACTGAATTGCATTGTCTATCAGGTTCATGAATATTAACTCAAGTAAATTCTCGTCTGATTGAAATTCCAAAGTTGAATCAACTTGTATTTTTAAATTTACCTTTTCAAAATCCTGTATATATTTTAAGAACTTAAGAGATTTATTGATTACGGAATTAAAATCAACTTTTTCAATTTTGACCTTATTTGTTTTTAAGTCTTTCACTACAAGCAATTTGCCAAGAATACTATCCAGTTTTTTAGATTCATGATCAAGCATGTTGAAATACTCGGATGATTCAGAATCTGTAACGGTTAATTTGGCAACATTACAAATTCCCCTAAGTCTGGCCAATGGACCTTTAATATCGTGCGACGCACGGTAAATAAAAGTATCTAGTTCGGAGTTAACAGAACGCAGATTTTCTTCAGCTCTCAATCTTTTGGTTATATCCCTATAGCTCCAGATTCGGCCCATAAATTTGCCCTGCACATAGAATGGCCGTGAAATTTGTTCTATTGCCCGTCCATCACGTAAATTTAAAACATCAAAAAATTTATGCTCGCTGCTAGCTTCAACCGCATATATTTTTTCCATGAAATCATCGCCATCTTCCAGCTGGTCAGCAATATATCTTATTCGTAACCTTCTGTTTTCCTGGTTAAGAAGGGGAGGAGGAACCCGGAACATTTCTATGAACCTATTGTTGCATTCTAAAGTCTGATTAGCACTTCCCACTACCATTAGGCCTTCTTCAACAGCATCAAAAACAGAAATTATCAATGAATAGGCTCTTTGAATTTCATTTTCCGCTTTTTTCCTCTCATGAATCTCCAGCACCAGAGAAATAATATCGCTCAATGAATTGATGTATTGTATTTCATCCTGGTTCCAAACCCTCA
>JACMRH010000533.1 GCA_014376535.1 Cytophagales bacterium
CAGAATATGCCATGGCGTTTCTTGCCAAACAATTTTATGACCATTCCATTGAAAGAACTTACATAGCATTGGTGTGGGGCCAGCCAGGGCCGCTAAATGGTACAATTAATTGTAACCTGGACAGAAGTGACAGAGACAGACGAATAGTAGATCCTTTCCCCGATGGAATGCGTGGTAAAGAAGCTGTTACACATTATAAAACATTGAAACCGATGTATTATGTTTCTAAAGTACAGTGCAATTTAGAAACCGGCCGAACACACCAGATCAGGGCGCACATGAAACACCTTGGCCATCCATTGTTTAATGACAGTACTTACGGAGGTAGCAGAATTGTAAAAGGCACTACTTTTGCCAGATATGCTCAGTTTGTAGACAACTGTTTCAAGCTATTGCCGAGACAGGCGCTTCATGCCAAATCGTTAGGATTTATACACCCAACTACCAAAGAATTTATGCAGTTTGATATTCCACTTCCGGCGGAATTCGATTTGCTAATCGATAAATGGGAGAAATATATTGATGCGAACGGATAACAAAATTTGGGCGCCTGGTCCGGCTATCTGCTAAAATCTTTTTGCGAAGAACATATCTTAATTGAGTCTCGTCCTAAAAATCGTTTATAGTTAACCCTGCCTTTACTTTATCCTTTAACCAACAACTATCGGACATCTTGCATGTGTAAATATTTGCATGTAAAAACATCAGCAAAGGAGAAAGATTCTACAAATCCAGCATAGTCCTTATGGGAAATGCTCTTTTTAGCATCACGTTTGTAATGAGTAATAAATAGGTCTTTTTGTAAAGTTTTAGATAAGTATTCTCAATGGGGTACTTATCTGGAATCTAATTAATCTTAATTTAAAGGATCAAGGTTCACATTTTCCCGGAGACCAAATTAGTACACCAGCTTTGCTCGCTTCGCAATCATTGCCATATGTAACTCCATTGCAACCACATACTACAGAGAGATCTCTTGGACAACTTCCTCCTTCATGAGTCGGTCCCATGCATTTAGATAATGCTATATCGAGCAAACCTTTCATTTTCTCTTTGTTTCCAAACAAGAAGCATGTGGAGAAAATCCTGTCCTGATACTTATTAAAAACAAGGAACACATAAGCGTCTCCTATTTTAAACTCAAACCATTCTGGGGTTTTAATTTGCTTAAAATCGAATATGTCAGCATTGTTAAATCCTTTATAATTGGCTATAATACTGGTTTCATAATACGCATCTTCTTTGTAGTTGTTTATATCTACAACCCGTGCTTCAATTATCTGATTTGCCTCATCGTAAAGAAATTCATAAGGTTTGCCCACCAGTGAGTCGCAAGACCGTTTGTTACTCTGTGCAAAGCTTAAACTGGTAAAAAATAGAAAAATAAGGATTAAAGGTTTCATAAGTTTGATTATGATAGTAAAAATAGCATTTACACTTTATTATTAACGTTCTTGTTAAAAACGGGACTGATCTGGGTTCTTAGAAATCCACATCTGCAAAGGAAGGGAGGCCCTTTAGGCTGGTTTGGTTGTCACGAAATTCCATCATATTCACCACCATTTCGCCTGGCGCTAACCATGTTCTTGATCTTGTCTTCATGTAAGTGGTTCATTTCATAATTTTCAGCAAGCGTGCCAAAACACAATTCGTCAATCCTGTTATCGTCTATGTTTTTAAAGGTTTGCTCAAACCTATGTAACCAATGTTTTTTCAGAAACCCTGTGGAGGTTTGTTTTCAAAGTTAATACAATTGAAATTGGAAAAAATACCGGTGACGTTAGCTGTTGTATAATTTGTTACTCAAAAAAGGTATGATAAATAAAACAAAAAAAGGCCATCTACAGACAGCCTGTTGCACCCATTTTTCAATTTAAATGAATTACATCCCCAATTGATGATGGTTGTGGTTTTGATAGGCCACGCCGGAACTAAAGGCCACCACTACAATTTCTAAAGCCCCTATAACTACGTGTGGCAAATAAACGGTGTTATAAAATCCTAACAACCATGGAGAAGCAATAAGTAAAAGACCTGAAATCACATCTAGTATCAAATGGGTCTTCATAGAAATAGCATTTGCAATTCCCAATTCATAATTTGTTATTAGGCTGTACAGAAGAGTTCCAGCACCTATTAACATTGGTACTGAGGATTCGAGTCCTCCCCTGTAAAATCCAAACAACCATGGTGAAGCCATTAACATTGCGCCCAAAAGGTAATCCATCACCCCGTGAACTTTTGTGTTTATTACGTTCACAATAAATTTATTTTAGTTAATATATTGACTAAAATTACATGCCACAAATTAATATTTTTTTATGTTAACTTGACTGAAAAAAACCTACTTGTGAAAGTAGAAGTTTGCAACCAAACTAATTAAAATGAATTTTAAGCCCGTATTTAGCCACGTTTAAAACTAAGGCACTTGTTTTTTGTTAAATTGCATAAAATACAGAAGATGAAAATCAGCCCTTTAGAGATCAGGCAAAAAACCTTTGAAAAGAACTTCAGA
>JACMRH010000534.1 GCA_014376535.1 Cytophagales bacterium
TGGCCAGGTAAATGCTGATATTTTCAAATCTACAAATGGCAGGGATTTAGGGGACGTAGCACAGTCTGCAGTCACTATTAACGGCAAGCTGTATATAGTAGTAAATAATTCAAAAAAAATCGAAGTATTAGATAAAAATAATTTTCGATCGCTTGGGACGATCACGGGTTTGTCAACACCAAGATATATGATTGGTGTGGGTAGTTCTAAAGCGTATGTGAGCGATATTTATTCGAACCAAATAAGTGTGGTGGACTTGAATTCTTTGCAGATAACTAAAATAATCAGTTGCCCGGGCTGGACAGAGCAGATGATTTATCACCTTGGCAAAGTGTACATAACAAATTACTGGAAGTCTTATTTGTATGAATTAGATCCTCAAAAGGACATTATCAGTGACAGTATATTTATAGGTCAGGGAGCACAAAGTATAGTAGCTGACAAAAAAGACAGGTTAATTATTGCTTGCGGTGGATATAAAATTCCGCAAGGTGACACCAAAATTGTTGTATTAAATGTCAACACTAAAAAGCCTGAGCGAATAATTCCCGTTTTGGTCAATTATCCATCGTCCCTTGCAATAAATGCAAACCGGGATTCTATTTATTTTTTGAACACAGCTGTTTACAAGATTTCTATTGATGATGTAGAAGTAGGTTTACCATTTATACCTGCCCAAAACCGTCAGTATTACGGATTAGGAGTTGATGTACGTTCAAACCAGGTTTTTGTAGCAGATGCAATTGATTATGTTCAAAAAGGAAAGGTGTATGCTTATTCTTCTGGCGGTATTGAACAGGCTAATTTTGATGTAGGGATAAATCCCAGTGGGTTTTGTTTTTATTAAGTCTAAATGTAGGCCCCCCTAAAATTCGGACAGTTTAAAAGTAGAAATTTTCAACTTTTGCTATAAAAAAAGACAAAATTTACCGAGGCCCAAATTGTATCTGCTCTTAAAGAGTATGAGTCAGGGAAAAGCGTTTCCGATATCTGCCGTTCCCTTAAAATCAACAAGTCTACCTTCTATAACTGGAATAAGAGGTACAGTGGGATGGAAAGGTAAGCATTTAACGTTTCAAAGAGCTTGGGGATAAAACCTTAAGCTTAAGCAAATGTATGCTGAGTTAGCCATGGATGACAAAGCCCTTAAAGACGTCATTTCAAAAAAGTTCTAAAGCCCTGTAAACGCAAAGGCAAAGTTGACTATATCTGTGTTAAACATCAATATAGACTCGTAAGGGCGTTTAAGCTTATCAATCATCTCGTTCTTTATAATATGTATCAATTAAAAATGGCAAGGAAGTGATTGAAAAGATTTTACAGCTTTCAGATAAAAGACCCATGGAAGGACAGGATAAAATCTGCGCTCAAATCTGTTTAGTAGATATTATTCGGAACCATATGCACATATCTTAAGTCTACAGAATGCTTGCTATAAATAAAAGGAAGCGGACTAGAAAAAACTATCTGCAAGAGTTAAGCAACCTATTTTTGTCCCGTCTTACCCAAATAAAGCCTGGTCAATGGACTTCATGCACGATGCACTTATGAACGGCCGTAAGTTTAGGACTCTAAATGTTATTGATGATTACAAACGGGAAGCATTTCGTAAAGAACGCTTTTTTTTAAATGCTCTACCTGAAAGCAAGCATAGCTTTTTACAAGTATAATGGGTTTAATCCGCGTAAGTTTTCCAAAGGTTGTGTCTGACTTGAAACAAATACTCAATATCGCTCTCCAAAATGGACTTTAGGACCAACAATAGACCGCAATAAACCATTTTGTCAGAAAACAGGAATTTGCACTATCCCCAAAGTATTGACCTCAAAAATTTCCATCCAATTAACGTTGCAAGCTTACAGATATGACACTCTTAAGTTGTTCCTCAAGGATTTATTACAAATGCATCCCTGGCATCTTCTGCCCACATTCTGATACTCTTTTCGTAAGTCTTCACATCTTTTATTAAACAGGTTATCAAACCTGTCATCAGACAGGAAGGGGTATAAAAAAGGCAGTTCCAAACCGGAACTGCCTTTACTAGTAAATAGCTTTTAATTATTTTGTAATAACCAGCTTCTGCGTAGAAGTAGCCTTACCATCAATAATAGTTTTTACAAGATAAATACCAGCAGCCAGATCAAGATCTAATTTGTTATCAGAAATTGATGTAACACTATACTTAGCCAGAATTTTGCTATTCAAATCACAAACCTGAACTTCATTCACATTAGATAATGTATTAAAAGAAATCGATCCTGAAGATGGGTTTGGATAAATTTTATGAGATGGATTATTTTCTAGGCCATCCTCAAGGTTCGTTACTACACTACCTTGTACATATATTTTTAGTGAAGCAATGTTGTTATACTCAATTGATTCAGCAACATGATCTCCGTCGTCTGAAGCTGCAATCAGATAATAATATCCTTTGGAAACATAATTAGGAATATTAAGTGAAACCGCATCATAAAAAGACGAACCAGATAAAAGGCTGTTTATATAATATGTTCCAAGATATATGTCTGAAGAATTGTAGGAAGTGTCCTTCGAAAGGTAGAAACCTAAATAATTCGCTCCTGCATCACCAGAACCCAAGTTAGCCTCTTTAAAGTAAGCTTTGAATGAAGAACCCGTAAAAATAGCCGAATCAGAATTTAAATAAGTAGTAAGAAGGTCAGCATCATTTGATATAACCGGATTACCAATTACTATGCGAAGTGCACGGGTATTATTATACTCATTTAATTCATAAACACCACTTCCATAATCTGCAACTGCTATTAAGTAATAAACACCATCAGTAATATTTGAAGACAAATAAATCGCTGGATCTATTTCTACACTGTTTCCACCTGAAAGTCCTGCCAGATAACTAGCCTGAAGATATCTGTCGTTGGCACTGTAAACTGAATCTGTTGATAAGTAGTAACCAACATAATGCGATGTAGCTTCAGTGTTTCCAATATTTGATTCTGTGCTGTTCACATAAAGAAATGAGCCGGCAGATGGGTTTAAATCAGACGCAGAGAGAGCTGTGGGAGTAAGGTCAACTCCATTTTCCTGAACTCTGATTTTAGTAAACTGATAATTATTTGTTTCATCATATTCAGCTACCATACCATTAAAATCTGTTGCTGCTATAAGATAATAATCTCCTGTTTGCAAATATGGCATATACACATAAGGGCTAAGGTAAGAGTAGCTTCCCGGATATATTTCATAAACCTGATCATAACCTATATTAGTATCCCATGCGTCTAAAATTGAGTCTTTAGATATATAGTACCCAACATAATGATTAGGTGCATAACTGCTTCCATTGTTAAAGTCATATAGCGAGAATTGGAAATACGATCCCGGACTCACAGTTTGAGAATATGCAGTTAAATTATATATAGAAAGATCAAGAGTCGAAGGTTGAACAATTGTTTTTACCGCTGCAATATTGTTCGCTTCATTAGTTTCATATACCTGATTATATTTATCAGCTACAGCAAGTAAATAATAATTGCCAGCCACAACATTTGAAGGCAAAGTAATAGAAGGATAAACATAAGTAGAATTGTATCCTGCAATTTCTCCTACATATTGGTTGGTCAGATAAATATCTGTGCTATCGTATGTAGCGTCATTTGAAAGATAGAATTCGATGCTGTGAGAACCTGAAACAGAGGATCCGTAGTTTGATTCAATCACTGTAGGGTAAAAAGTACCTCCCTGATTAAGTACCACAGAATCTGACGAATAAAAAGACGGAGACAAGTCTATTTCTGGCGTTTTTATTGTAAGTCCTGAAACAGCGGTGTTATTATTTTCGTTATTTTCAGAAACCCAATTAGGATAATCTGCAACGCTTATCAGATAATAGTTACCAGCTTGAACATCACCGGGTATGTAAACATTTGGGTAGCTTTGGTAAGTAGAACCTGGTGCTGTGCTCCAAATGTATTCGCTGTATAAGTTCCTGTCTGTAGTGTCGTATACTGCATCTTTAGATAGGAAGTATCCGTTATAATGACTACCACTGTAAACTGTGCCTTTGTTGGTTTCTATTGCACTAAAATTAACATAGGAAGAAGAAGTTCCAGACAATGTGTCCGAGGAAACAGCAATTGTAAGATCAATAAATGGTTCAGCGACTTTTAAAGGCGTAAAGCCTACATTATTGTTCTCATATAGTTCAGTAACCTCATTGTAAATGTCAGCAACAGCGAGAACGTAATAGTTTCCGTATGCTACAGAATCCGAAATATAAAGGTTTTGGGCAAAATTTGAAAAACTTCCCGGAGGTACACCATAAATATAGCTATCAGATAAATAGCGGTCTTCTACGCTGTAAAGTGAATCATTAGATAAGTAATATCTTACAGTGTTAGATCCTGCTGTAGAAGTCCCGGAGTTGAATTCGTACCCGTCAACATTAATATAATTATTTGGGGAGATAGAACTTTGACTGGAATGCAAATAATAAACTGAAAGGTCCACTACAGATGGTGTAACTGTTATTGGCAGGTTCTTTACATTATTATTTTCAAAGGTCTCAACAATTTGGTTTGAGTAATCGGCTACTGCCAACAAAAAGTATTGGCCGGTAGTTGTTTGAGAAGGAATGGTTAAAGAAGGATGGTTGTATGCAGTCGCGCCATTATTCAAATAACCATCGTAACTGCTAGTCAGGAATATATCTGAATAATCAAATAAAGAATCGATTGACAAATAGTAACCACTGTTTACATTATATAGCGGAGCGTTTCCGGCATTGTATAATGTTGAAAATGTTGAAATTGAAGCTCCGGCGGCAACAGTTCCACTATTTGATTGGCTGCTGTCGGCTGGAAACTGGAAAGAAGAAACTGTAAGATCGTTTATTTGCTCTTCTATTTTAAATGACACTATTTTTGTGTTGTTTCCCTCGTTTGACTCAGAAATATAATTTGTATAATCTGCATTGGCAATTATGTAATAGGTGCCTGAAGTGAGATAGGTGGGCAATGAAAAATATGGATATATGCCCGTACTGTTATTAGCAGGAACACCGTAAACATAATCGTATCCAATGTAGGAGTCGCCAACGTCAAATATGCTGTCTTCAGAGAAATAATAGCCAACATAATTATATCCTACATCAGCAGATCCTGAGTTTGCAACACTCACATATCCCTGGAAAATTCCTCCGGCTGTGTAAGAAGAATTATAAGAATAAAATGCCGGGATTGTTAAATCTGGACTGGGTGAAGAAATGGTAAAAGCTGCAAAGCTGATATTATTTTTTTCTTTACTTTCTTTTACAATATTATCGTAATCGGCAAATGCAATCAGGTAATAATAACCTGGTGAATAATTTCCGATCGATAAAGATGAGTAAGAAGTGTCACTCATTCCTTTATCTAATTTTGGAGTGAATATTTCCCCTGCAAGGTGATCGTTTGCAGAAAGAATACTATCCGTAGAAATATAAAAGCCAAGTTTTGAGTCACCAGCAAATTTGTTTCCAATGTTACTGACCTTACAAAAAGGTTGAATCTGGCCGCTGGGCGCCACAACATTTTCATGTAATGTAAGGGTTGAAATCATCAGGTCTTGTGCCTGGGAATTCGTTGCTGTGAATGCACTTAGGCATCCCAACAAGCAGAAGTAGAGAGTTTTTCTCATAGTTTAGTTTATTTTAGACAGTAAATTTATTTTAAATCAGAGTAACTTGTATGATGTAACTGATAATTAAGATTCTACAGCCAATTATTCATGTAAGTTTTTACCAAGAATTGTAGATTTTTAACAGGGTATTACCTGAGATTTCTTAGAATTTGATTAAAACAAATTCTGCCGACCCTTCTTAAATTGACACGGTTTAACTTTTTCTTGGTATCTTTATATTATTGAGTTATATGCGTAAATTATTATCAGTAGGTTAATTCTTTCGTAATGAAAGTTTTAAAGAAATATTAAAGAAAATATTCTTGGGCAAGTGAAGGCTGGTCTAAAAATTTAAGACTTTAAAGGGTAAAAGATAATTTTATAAACGGCTCCATCTTTATTCACCTTTGCAACAAAACAAGTATTTTCATTTGTATTGTAGGGTTTCTTAAACAGCCATTTTCAGCTTCATAAATAACAAATCTTTTTAAATTTAAATAGGTAACCTGCAAATGGTTTTGGGAATTCAATAGTGATGTTTTGTTCAGTTTAATGTCAAATACCTTTTAGCGGTAAGCAAGTACCCCCGTTTATCGTATGCAATCCTATAAGAATAAGTTTTCTCGCCA
>JACMRH010000535.1 GCA_014376535.1 Cytophagales bacterium
AGAGGCGTATCGCTGGAAACATTGATACTTAATATTCCACCAGGGGTGTAAATAAAATAGCCCCTTGGATTTTTTCCGTAACGGTGTATCCAGGTGTTAGTAGTAGAGTCCAAGTCAACAAACTCCACAAGCCGCCATACACCAACAATGCCTTTCTCAGGTTTTGCTGTTTGTGAATTCGCTGTAGAATAAGTTATAAAAATTAGCGATAGTACAATTAAAAGTGTTTTTATTTTCATTTTAAAATTTGATTTGTTGATTGAAAAATAGAGAAATAGGTTACATTCTTTTACTTTTTCAATTTACTTTCTTCATCAGCTAAATGTTGTAAATAGTAACAATAAGTCAATATTCCCTTACGGATACTGGATATTCTGAAAAATTCATTGGCACTATGCCATCTTTCATCTGGTAATTCAAAGCCTAAAGAATAAGCATAAATTCCTAAATTTTCTTTGATAGAAACCAAAGAACCAATACTTCCTCCGGTACCGATTTGAATAGGTTGTTTCCCGTAAATTTCATTTAGTGCAGCAGCAACATATCTATATTCCTTTGTATCATCAAGAAACTTCATGGGTTTGGCAAAACCTTGACCCAATTTGTACGTAACGGTAGCTCCAGCTGGGAGATTTTTATTAATATGTTTTACTATTAAGGCATTAATTTCCGGTCCTGTTTGGTTGCTCACCAAACGACAAGTTATCCTAGCCATTGCACTTCCGGGAATAATATTAGAGTGACCTTCTGGAGCTGTATAACCGCTTTGCAATCCTATAATTTCAAGTGTAGGTCTATTCCAAAGTCGTTCTAAAGGTAAAAAGGTAGCGTCTCCTACTTCGGCAGTTGTACCTAGCAAATGCATGTCTTCAGTTTTATCGTAAGGTATTTTCCTAATCATTTCCTTTTCTTTTAAAGTAGCAGGTATTACCTTATCATAAAATCCTTCCACAGCTACATTACCTTCTTTGGTAAAAAGAGAGGCTATTATTTGTGACATCGCCACTGCAGAATTTGGTGTTTTTCCGCCAAATTGGCCAGAGTGTGCATCGGTATTAGCCGTTTTTATATTAAACTCCATTGTAGCAGAACCACGTAAACTCATTAATATGGATGGAGTGGCTTCGTTATACATATCTCCATCTGCATTTAAAGCGAAATCAGCTTTAAACAAGTCTTTATTCTTTTCTAAGGTGCTATTAAAATTTAGACTCCCCATTTCTTCTTCTCCTTCAAAAATCACCTTTACATTTACAGGAAGTTTTCCATCTGTTTTTAAAAAGGTTTCTATCGCAAAAAGAGAAATCATCACTCCACTTTTATCATCGCTAGAACCTCGTCCAAATATTTTTCCATCCATTACCTTAGGAGAAAAAGGTGGAATATTCCATTCGGATTCTTTTACGGGTTGCACATCATAATGAGCATAAATTAAAACAGTGGGTTTGCCCACTGCTTTATCCCAGCTCCCAGATACCATTGGATGCCCTCCAGTTGGTAAAGTTTGCGCCGTCATCCCTAATGATTTTAATTTGCTGACAATCCAATCAGCAGCTTTTGCCACATCAGCCTTATGTTCTGGAATGGAAGATATACTTGGGATAGAAACTAATTCTAAATATTCTTTTAAGTGAGCATCGTTGTTTTCATCAATGTATTTTTCGTAGGATAATAGTGTTGATTTTACAGGCTCCTTTTTTGAAGTTTTAGATTTAGTTTTCTGAGCTATTGAATTTGTAATGGTCAATAGATTTAAGCTAACAAAGAAGGATAGGGCTAATTTTTTTGAGATTGTCATTATGATTATTTTTTTGAATTTAAGGGGGTGTCTTTCTGTATTACAGCCATCGAACATGTATTGAATTCATTGCTTGTCATGCCAGGAACTGTTGCCTAATTTACATTTAAAAGTACAAGATAAAAACTCAAG
>JACMRH010000536.1 GCA_014376535.1 Cytophagales bacterium
CTTAAAACATCTTCGGCAAAATCATGCTGTATCGTTTCTTTCGCTTTTTCGCGTAGGGTAGTAAAACCCTCTTTATTCTCAAATATGCTTGTTATTTTCTGGGCTATCAACTCAGCATTTTGCTCCACAACCCAGCCCAGTTTTTTTTCTACCACGTAATCTGCTAAACCCACATTAGGGCTCAATATTACGGGAGTTCCACAGGCTAAACTTTCAATCACTACATTGGCAAAGTTTTCATCGTATGATGGTAAAATTAGCAAATCATATTTAGCTAAAACGTCAAATTTGCTTTCAGAAGACACTTGCCCTAACCAAGTAATTTTTTGGTCAACGCCTAACTGAGTACCTAGGCTTTCTAAGTCCGAAATATAGTTTTCCTCCCCTGAGCCTGCAATTGTTAAATGATAAGGAATATTTAACAAAGCACAAGCGTTTAGCAGAAATTCTAAACCTTTTTTTTCTTCTATACGAGAGAAAAATAGCAACTCTGCTCGGACATTTTGTAACTCAACATTCCAATCCCTTTCCCAAGCTTTTTTCAACTCTACAAAATTAGGAATGATAGCGATTTGACAATTATCCCCTAAAATGTTTTCTATATCTCTCTTTTCCTTACTACTGCTTACTTGAAAAATAGCCTGTTTTAGCAGTGGCTTTCCAATTAAAGTATGAAAGATTCGCTTAACAACAGACTTTCTATTATAAAAGCTATAACTACCCAATGTCCCTCTGGGTGATAAAATATAGCGTTTACCTTTTAAAACACAGATCAAAGCCACACCAACGGAAACCAAGTTCCACCAAGCATGTATATGAACAATATCAAACTGTTTCAGTGTTTTCCATGTATGCCTTAGAAGACTCGGAGAAAGATGACTATGATCTTTGGTGATGCGCTTGAAATACTGAACTTCAACAACATCAACTGTTTTTATCTCCCCATCTTTATAAGGAAGCTCTTCTTTGCCATTAGCCAACGTTGTGTAAACTGTTACCTCAATATTTTGTCTATTGACAATACTTGCCTGAGCGGAGTGACTGTCAGGCTGAGCGGAATGGCTGGCTGGCTGAGTGGAGTGACTGGCTGGCTGAACGGAGACGAAGCCAATTTCCTCACACAACTTTGCCACAGAAACAGTTGGCCCACCATAAATGAAAGCGGGTTTATAGGAGGCATTAATTTGGAGAATTTTCATTTATTTGCACATTCAATATTGTTCTGATCCTCTATTTTCCTCAATGCCATTTTGTTCAATCCCTAAAACCTAAATCTCGCCTAACGCGATTGATGGCCTTAAAAAAACTACACCCTATAATATTGATTCGCTCACTACCTAATATAATTTAAGAGCGATTTTAGTAAGAACTTATTCACAAAAAAGTAGATAATTAAGTACATGAAAATAGCTCCAACAATTTTGTCCAAAGCTGTTTCAAAATTAAAAATAATAAAAAACATTGGGAAGACCAACGATGTGCCGATGATATGATTTGGGGCACTGTGAATAACATACTTATAAATGCTACCAATTATAAAACCATAAAATAGCAGAGAAAGATGCATCCCAACCATCCCAAAGTCCACATAACTTTCTGCAAAATAGCCTAAACTAACAGACGTACCACGGTCTGCTCCATAAAACTCCTGTCCCGTGTATAAAGACGCTTTTTCAGAATCATCAATCACC
>JACMRH010000537.1 GCA_014376535.1 Cytophagales bacterium
GGCAAGCAACAGTTAAAAAAGATTGCTTTTCCATCGCTATCTCTTCAGAATGACATGGACCAGCTATAACACAATAATCGGGAGGATAAACACCATACTCTCTTTCCAGGTAATCAGATATCAAAAGATTTTCACCCGGAACTATTCCTTTTATCGCAGAAACAATCGTTTTTCCACGAAGCATGGATGAATCAAGAGATTTTAAGACTTCCTTTAAAAATGCAGAAGGAACAGCCAATATAATGATATGTGCATCTTCTACGACCTTTAGGATATTTGTCTCTGGTTTGACCTTTTTGACATTTATTTCAACGTCACTTAAATACTTAGGATTATGATGGTAGGTTTTAATATGATTAACCGCCTCTTTATTCCTCATCCACCAGCGAATCTTCACATCTTTTTCAGAAAGAATTTTCACAATGGCAGTTGCCCAACTTCCTCCGCCCAAAACGGCAATATTTTTCCTGGATAAACCCTGATTGTACATTTTTTAGTATTGAGTATTGAGTACTTGGTACTTAGAGAAGTACCAAGTAAACATATTGGCCAGTTTAAAACCAGATATAAAACAAAAGTCAGGTCTCAACCAGACCTGACTTGCTAAATAACGAAATATGTGTGAGGAAGTGAAATTTAAAGTAATGTCTTCACTTGATTTTTGAAAGAATTCAAAAAACCTAGTCAACAACAATTTTATATGTGATTTTTTGTTTGTCAAAAAATATGTTGGCTAAATATAAACCAGATTTCAAATTGTGAAGCTGGGTTATATTTGAATTAGAGTTTGACAAAACTCTGAAACCAGAAATATCAAATATCAATATTTCATCAGCTATAAAATTTGTTTTCAATTCTTTAGTTTCGTTTATAAAAACAATTGAATTATTTACTGCCTCCTCTGTTTGATTTATCCCCAATATGATAGAACACATTTCTGAAAAAGGGTTTATTGTCATAACTTGATTTTGACAATCTTTCGTATGGCTATAAAAATTATTTTTAAACTTAAAACATTGCAAGTTTATAGAACCTTCCATAACGCAATCTTTTTCAGGCTGTGCTGTTGGTATAGGCCCTGAACTAGTAAACCCTATTCCATCTATTAAATAAAAGTATGAAAAATTGGGATTACCAAATTTAAACCTGCGCTTCTTCTCATTACCAATAGTTATTGAATCAATATTTAATATTCTGTAAAACGCAGGTTGATTTGAAAATTTTGCAGAATCTTTTAAAGTCGTTCCTGTTATATAGAATAAGGTGTCTAGCTTTTTTGAAGAAAGATTATATTCTATTATAGAGTTATTTATATTTTTAAAACATCTCTTGTAATGCCCTGAGGGGTTTCCACAGTTTATATTAGAAGAATGGTGTACTTTATAGTTTATATATAGTATGTAATATGTATTACCATCAATTAAAGTATCTCCTGTATTTGTATATAAAGTTGATATTTGATCAAACTGCATATTCATAGAACAGGGTGTAGCCTTTGTTTGTTGAAAGGTACTCCATTCACTAGTTTTCTGGTAAAAAGAAAGCAGTGGTACCTGTGCAGAAGCCCAAAAAGAAATAAAAATAAAAATAAATGGTAATTGTTTTTTCATGATCTTTTATAGTTTGTTTAATTCAAATCTATAAAAATTTCTATACACAATCTATTTCCGATTTTTATTAATACAACATCCTATGCCGGATTGTACCAGGAATGTTTTTTAAATCCCTCACCAATTCTTCATCATGTCTGACATCATTTGCAATGTCTGTGATCACATAACCTATTGTTTCATTGGTCTTTAAGTATTGGCCGAGAATATTGATATTATGTTTCGCCAGGATCTGATTTATGCTTGCCAAAATACCTGGAACATTGTCATGCACATGCATTAACCTGTGTGCTTCTTTCAGTTCAGGTAATTGTATCTGCGGGAAGTTCACACTTCCATAAGATGTTCCGGAATTAACGTATTCAGTGATCCTGTTAGGGACAAATTGTCCTATATTGAATTGCGCTTCTTCCGTACTTCCACCAATATGAGGTGTTAGAATTACGTTATCTAACCCACGAAGTTCACTTATAAATTCTTCATTATTTGTTTTAGGCTCATGTGGGAATACATCAACTGCACATCCTCTAACCCTTCCAGATTTGATTGCCTTTACCAATGCCTCAATATCCACCACATGACCGCGGCTCATATTTAAAAATACCATTCCGGGTTTCATTGCTGCAAACTCAGCCTCTCCAAAGATGTTTTTATTGGTTGCCCGTCCATCGACGTGCAGAGAAATATAATCAACCAAGCCAAGCAATTCGTGAAGAGTTTTGCATTTTTTAGCGTTGCCTAATTGAAGCTTTTCTATTACATCATAATAATAGACTTCCATTCCCAACGCTTCTGCTAATACCGAAAGCTGTGTTCCAATATTACCATATCCAACCAAACCAAGTTTCTTACCTCTGACTTCGTTAGAACCGTTTGCAGATTTATCCCATTTGCCTTCATGCATCCAATTCGATTTCTGGATGATATTTCTCGAAAGCATGATGATAGAACCGATAGTAAGCTCAACAACACTCCTTGTATTGCTATAAGGCGCATTGAAAACAGCAATACCTTTTCGCATGCACGACTTAAGATCAATCTGGTTAGTTCCTATACAAAATGCACCTACTGATATAAGCTTATTTGCATGTTCCAGGACTTTAGCTGTTACATTGGTTTTAGACCTTATGCCAAGTATTGAAACGTCTTTGATTCTTTCGCAAAGTTCATCTTCATCTAAAGCACCTTTTATTGCTTCAATATTATAACCTTCCTCTTTAAATAAACGAACAGCTTCAGGGTGAATATTTTCTAATAATAAAACTGTCATTCGGCTTTTAGGATAAGATTGGGCACGTGGAAGATTTTGCAAAAACAAAAACTCATCAAGGGTTGGCACAATATGGTCAGCAAGGTCCATAACTCTTTGACGTTTTACATTCTCAGTAAAAGCAAAAAATTTACTTGCAATACCAGCAGCTTTAGGCTCGTAATCAGTGTATCCATCTCCAATGGCCAATATTTCTCCTTGAAGATTTAGGTTTTTTAGAACTTTCACTTTTCCCTGGTTTCCAGAAAGCGGATTTGATTTATCGCAGCCTGTAATATTTCCTGCAGCATCATACTCAAAAGTATTGGCAAGTACATTTTCAGCTTTGATTCCTAACTCTGCAACAACAGGGACTATTACTTCTCTAAAACCACTTGATAGTATGTAGACCTGATCTTTGTGCGATTCAAAGAATATTTTATTTCTGTTGAAAGAGTCTGAGATGTTATTTTTCAGTCTTTCAATCAGTTCTGGTAAGTGTCTTTTATTGGCTTGCAGGATCTCTAATCTTTTTGCCAGGGATTCGGCAAAATCAATTTTGCCTTCCATACCAAGGTTGGTGATTTCCTGAACTTTATGTAAACATTCCGCTTTATCGGGTCTTCCCTCAAGAGAAATTTCACATAATAAATCAAGTGATTCTACTTTAGCAAGAGTGCTGTCAAAATCAATAACAAAGAATTTGGTTTGTTCAGTAACGGCGGTTTCCATAAAGGACTATGGGAAAATGAACCGCAAATTTCCTCAATAATTAGGGAAATAAAAAACCAAATCAATATTTAAACTCTAAAGTTAAATCCGGACCTTACATATGAGACCTAATCTCATCTTTAAGAAATTTTAAAGTTACCTCACAAGGGTTAGACTGGCGATCAAGCATTTCTTCAAATATTTTTTTAGCAAGTTCTATTCCTCTGTCTCCTTTATCTACCTTTTCTCCAGCTTTGTTGATAATAGATACAATTTCTTCAAATGTTCTTCTAATCATAGTCCAGGCCTCATCGCTCATATATATTTGCTGTGAAAGGTTATGGTTCAACTCGTCTCTCATTTCATAATTCAGCTTTTGTTGCAGCTGTCCAGAAGTAAAAGCAGGATCGTTTACTCTTATGAGCAAATTATTAGGAGAAATTCTTTCTAAGAATAAGCACATACGTTCATAAGCCTGCAAACGAAGCGGTAATGTAGTTTTGGAGTTTTCAATTCTTAAGTCAGCAATTTTCTTCTGAAAATCCTTTTGAGCAAGTTCAAAATCTTTATTGATAAATGCTTTAACTGTTAAATACATTGCAACCAGCACAATAGAAGCTGGCAGCACCATTTTCATAAATTCTAAAAACAAATCCATTTTACTAAAATTTTAATTACCAATTACCCTTTATAACCTTCAGCAATTCTTCATGTGCCTTTCCAGCTGCCAAAACTTCAATCGCAGTTAAGTGTTTATTGCCCCCTGAAAAATCTGTAACTTTACCTCCAGCTTCTTCAACGAGTAGAATCCCTGCAGCAATGTCCCAAATATTTAGATTATACTCAAAAAAAGCTTCCCCTCTCCCACTTGCAACATAAGCCATATCCAATGCAGCTGAACCTAAACGTCTTACTCCATGACAACGGTTCGTAAATTTTTGAAGCAATGCATAATACTTTTCGGTTTGACCTTTTAAATCATACGGAAAGCCTGTTATGATTAAGGAGTCTTCAACAGTGTTAACCTGAGATACCTGAAGTTTAGTATTGTTCAGCCAGGCTCCACCGCCTTTCCATGCATAAAAAACTTCCGATCTCATAGGATCCAAAACTACTCCCGAAAGCACTTCATCTCCTTTCATAAGGGCGGCTGTTGTGCAAAAAATAGGGAGACCGTGCATGAAATTTGTAGTGCCGTCCAAAGGATCTATAATCCAATTGTATTCCTTTCTTCCAACAGTTGTTGTATTTTCTTCAGTAACAAAGCCAGCATCGGGGAATATATCAGTAAGGCTTTCCACCAGCATTTCTTCAGCTTGTTTGTCTACATAGGAGACCAGGTTATTGTATCTTCCTTTTTTTTCTATTTTATCTGAAGAAAATGTTTCAAATTCTTTTCTGATAAAGCCACCAGCTTCTTTAAGTGATGAGGCAAGACGCTTGGTAATAACTTCTAAATTCATGCAGGATTATTTTTAAAATAGTTGCGGTATAAACGAAATACAACTCTTACCTGAAGTGCTAAAACAAATGGCATCATTAAGAACAATGGTTTTTCAGGCAAAAGATACCCAATAGTATAATAGAAAGCTGACAAAATTACTAAGCTAAGGCACAAATAAAATGTAATCTTACTGTTCTTGTATTTGGTTACCAGCAAAAAGTAAAAAACGCAGAAGGGATTAGCCCAAAGTAAATCTGTATTTCCTGCACACACCCAATGATCAGTTGCAATCCATAGCAAAGCTAAAACAAACCCTAAAACAGTGACTATTATAAATAATAAAGAATCAAAAGCTATTGAAAAATATGCAAACCGACCTTTTGAAAAAATCAGAAGCATGGCCATAGCAAATATCACCATAGTCACCGATAGTACAGGATTGTTGACTTTCACGTCATTTTCGAAAGGATACAAAATTTCCTTTTCCTGATTTACCAAAGGCTTTCCTGAATTTGTAGCACTAGCAACTCCTAACTTCAAATTTAGGGGAAGGTACATTTGAGTTAAATAATCCGTTTTTTTATCTGAAGGAGCACCTAAACCTATATTCATTCCCAAAGAAGACCAGGGATAAGGTAGAAGAAAGATATTCATCCATTCCCGGAAAGAGTAAGGTGTTGTTATTGAGGGGTCATAGTGCAAGTTTTCTCCACAGTTTTTTTGAAAAATATCCCGTATTCTGGAAGAACAATTGTCAAGGTAAAAATCGTATTTGTAGTGTGCATTTTGAGGTAGTGCATTCCATTCAAGGAAATCAAATAATGCTTGCTTTTGGTTAGAATCCAACCCTAGCAATTGTTGATCCAGACCTCTACCTTCTTGCTGGGCAGATAAATATTGAATTTCAAATGAATAAACACTTAAAGTATAATCCAAATGTCCTTTTACAAAATTTAAATAAAAACCAGGTTGCTCAAAATCAAATGTTCCATAGTTATAGACTCTATCTATTTGATTTTGAGGGTCATAAATCCATATTGTACTATGCCCAAATGCTGAATAAAGATCCTGACCTGGGCTAATTGTGATCAAGCTCACCTGGGCGTTAGAGGATAATCTTGATGCACTAAATCCTGAGGTGTAAAAAAACAAAGCTCCAAGCAGAGCTATTACTACCTGGAGCTTTGAAAATTTCATAATTAAGAATAAAACTAAAAAATTATTTATGGGATCTTAAAACATCCATAAGATATTTTCCATAACCACTTTTCATGTATTTTTTCGCTTCTCTTTCCAGTTCAGATTTTCCTATGTAGCCCATGTGGTAAGCCACTTCTTCGATACATCCTATTTTCAGACCTTGTCTTTCTTCAATAACCTGAACAAATTGCCCTGCCTGCATTAAAGAATCAAAAGTACCTGTATCCAACCATGCTGTTCCTCTTTGTAACACACCTACTTTTAACCTTCCGGATTCAAGGTATACTTTGTTAATGTCAGTTATTTCCAGTTCACCTCTTGGTGAAGGTTTGATGTTCTTGGCAACCTCAACTACTGAATTATCATAAAAATACAATCCTGGAACGGCGTAGTTAGATTTGGGATTTACAGGCTTTTCTTCAATACTCAAAGCTTTCATATCTGAATTAAACTCTACTACACCATATCTTTCAGGATCGCTAACATGGTAGGCGAAAACAACACCACCATCGGGATCATTATTTTCAGAAAGCAAGGATGTTAATCCTGCACTAAAGAAGATATTGTCGCCAAGTATCAAAGCTACCTTATCCTTGCCGATAAATTTCTCACCGATTATAAATGCCTGGGCCAGACCATCAGGGCTTGGTTGAATAGCGTATTCAAAACGACAACCGATCTGGCTACCATCACCTAAAACCTTCCTGAAACCTTCAGCATCATGTGGAGTTGTAATGATCAACACTTCATTTATTCCTGCCAGCAATAAAGTTGAAAGCGGGTAATAAATCATGGGCTTGTCATAAACAGGCATTAGTTGTTTACTAACTGCAATTGTAAGGGGATGAAGTCTTGTGCCGCTTCCTCCGGCAAGTATAATACCTTTCATATCTATAATTAATCTTACAAAAAAACAGAATAAATTTTAAACTAAAACCAGTTTTTTATTAATAAAGTAATATTGCTGAATTATCCTGACATTATATTACAATACTGGTATTAGAGTTTAATCTTTCCTTAATTACCTTTGTAAACAGCGATTCTTATAAAATTAGCTATCGGTTTAGAATGAAAGAACTTCTTAATTATCTCTTCGAACATAAAACCCTTTCAAAACAGGATGCAAAAGCTGCTTTGATGGCCATAACAAAAGGGGATGTAAATTTTGCCCAAACCGCAGCCTTTTGCACAGTTTATAGAATGAGAAGCATAACGGTGGAAGAACTCGAAGGATTTCGTGATGCAATGCTGGAATTGTGCCTCCATGTAGATTTGGGAGAAGTAGATGCCATAGATGTATGCGGAACAGGAGGAGATGGAAAAAACACTTTTAACATTTCTACTATCACAACATTTGTTGCTGCAGGTGCTGGAGTAAAAGTTGCTAAACATGGAAATTATGCAGTATCATCATCAGTTGGTTCTTCCAACGTCTTAGAACATGTTGGAATAAAATTTACCAATGATGTGGCATTGCTTAGAAATTGCATGGATGCTTCCGGAATTGCGATAATGCATGCCCCTTTGTTTCATCCAGCTATGAAAAATGTTGCTCCAATCAGAAAAGAATTAGGTGTAAAGACTTTTTTCAATATCCTCGGGCCAATTGTTAATCCCTCCTTTCCAAGTAAGCAAATGGTTGGTGTATATAGCCTTGAACTTGCCAGACTATATGCATACCTTTATCAACATAGCAGTAAAAGATTTCTCGTAATACATTCTGTAGATGGTTACGATGAAATCTCACTAACCGGGAATTTTAAGATGATCACAGATGTTTCAGAGAAACTTGTCACTCCGGAAGATATTGGAAGAAAAAAATTATTTGCAGAAGAAATATATGGTGGAAATTCCATCGAAGAATCGGCCAAAATATTTATGAATATTCTAAAAGGGAAAGGTACTGAAGCACAAAATGA
>JACMRH010000062.1 GCA_014376535.1 Cytophagales bacterium
CATCCCGCCGCACTTACAGGAAAACAGCTCATCAGCTTGTTTGCAAAAGAAATGAATGCGCCTGATAAAGTTTCAGTCCTACCGGGTTGGCTTATAAAGGCAATTGGTCTCTTTGTCCCAATTATGAAAGAAATGCCCGAAATGATGTACCAATATGACCGGGATTATGTATTCAATTCAACGAAGTTTGACAGGAGATTTGATTTTAAAACTACCACCTATCCTGATGGCATTAAAGAAACTGTAGAAAAATCCATCATGTAATTCATAATTCCATTTTTAATCAGGGAAATATTGTTTAAACTTTACTTTAGATAGTACTAAATATTTAGTACCCTTGTGATTATTTTAAACCAAATAATTCTTATTATGAAAAAATTGCTTTTGTTAGTTGGATTTTTAGTATCCTCTTCGTGTCTATTTGCCCAAATGTATGGTGGTTCAGCTGCAATGGCTGCACTTAATTCAGGAGAAATTTCATCTCTTGACAATGTTACGATGGTAAACATCATTTATGATTATACTGAAACTGGAGTAGGAGCTTACAAGAAAGAGGCAGATTATCTTGCTAAAAGAAGCAAAGAAATGAATGACAAAAAACCGGGTACAGGTGATAAAATGAAAGAAAACTGGGAACAAGGTAAAAAACAAAGATATGAGCCAAGATTCCAGGATTTGTTTACAAAAACAGGTCAGAAGATTAAAATGAGCGGTACAAACTATACAACAAATAATGAAGTTACACTCATAGTTAAAACTACCTTTATGGAACCAGGTATCAATATCGGGATTTACAAAAAACCTGCTTATGTAGATATGGAGTGTATTTTTAGGGATAAAGCTGGTAAAGACCTGGTTGCATTTTTCATTAAAAACAGTCTTGGAGAACAAGCAATGGGTTTTGATTATGATGTAAGCAGCAGGCTTGTTGAAAGCTATGCAAAGGCTGCAAAAATGCTAGTAAGCGCAATAGCTAAAGAGCGTAAAAAAGCTGCCAAAGCTAAAAAATAGGATCCTTACCTTATAAAAGTAAAAGACCTGGCAAATAGTTTGTCAGGTCTTTTTTTTATTTCAAATACTCCAGACTATTGTATGTATAAAACGAAGTACGGCCGGTTTTAACATCCAAAGTTAAATTGGTTGTTTTGTTACCTCCCTGGCCATTTGTTTGCAATGTTGCATTGTGTGTACCTTCTGGCAATGATACCCTCGTATAAAATACACTATGCGGCAAGGTTTGCCAATTGCGTGTATCAGCATTTTCTGTCAAGGCAGTAAAAACGCCTACCAAGGCCCCAACATTTTGGTTTTGTTTCCTAATCTGGTATTCCAGGGCTTTCTTAGTTGCGAACCTCAACAATGATTTGGCCATTTCTGTGACCATTCTGTCTTTCAAACTTTTAAAAGCTATTTTATTTACGTCTTGTCCTAATTGAAGGGTATTGCTGGTTCCATTTACATTCAAAGTAGCTCCAGTAAACGCCAAAGGGCGCTCAACAAATTTCGGAAATGCTACCCTAAAAACGTTAAGATCACCAAAACCCTGACTTTGATAATCACTATCAGATATGAAAAAAGGAAAACTAAGTCCAAGTTCCTGATTTTGGAAAAAAAACATACCCCCTTGTCCACGAACCAAAACAAAATCAATTGCCCATTGATCTTTCACCGGTCCTAGTCCATCATTCCAAAAAAGAACAGCTTCACCTTTTCCTTTGTTATCAACAGCTTTAAATTTATATCCAAACTGTTTTTCATAAGAAGCAACTTCTTCACCTAAACCAGTTTTGGATGCCGCATTAAGAAGGTCATACTTAAGTTGATCCGGAGCGGTTAAACCAAAAAAGGAAGAATATTCATTCTGGTAAACGTTATAAGCATTTCGGTAAGCGATAAAAGCATTGTTATAATCCCCATTGGCCTGGTAAATAATGCCCATCAAATTGTGGGCGAACGCGTCTTCCTTCAACTTTTTATCCGATGTATATTTATCTGCAAACTGTTGAAGCTTGATATTCATCCTCCTGGCCTCCACTAATGCTTCGTTGTTCTGACCAAGTTTTAAATAGTTTAAAGCCTTAAAGTAATGGATCATCATTAACTCATGGCTCTCAGGTTTGTAAACAACAAAATTTGGGTTTAAAAGGAAAGAACCAGCTTCGTTTGCATAGTTTCTTTGGTAATCCTCCCCGATAAAATAAGCATCTTCAAATAAACGGTTGCTTTCCTCGTATTTACCTAGTAATGAGGTTATTACACCATAGTTTAACTTCTGAATAATAAGTGTTTTCCGAAGATGCTTTTCCTTAATTTTTGACAAAAGCTTTTCAGCTTCTTCAATTTGACCTGCTTCAAATTTATTTTGAAAATCTATATTTTTCTGGTAGTAAGTAAGGCATGAAGTAAGGGAAAGCGAAACAATGGTAAAAAGTAGAATCCGTATGATTTGTTGCCAGCCTGGTATGTACATATTTTTAAAAACAAAAGGGACCCGGCACATATCGCAGGATCCCCGGTGTAATTTGTCTTAGGATTAGTTTTCTATAAACTTCTTGATTTCTTTATTTCCAATCCAAACAATTTCGTTTGTTTCCATATCGGTAAGTTCAAGATTAACTTTATAATAATTAACCCTCTTCTTGTTATAAACGTCAGTTATAGAATTGATTGTACCAAACATCATAAAATCAGCTCCCAACTCTTTGCCCCATTTCTTTGCAGTTTCAGGAGAAGAATACTGGCCCTGATCTGCACGCTCCTGTCTCATTTTTTCACGGAAATCACTGTTTTGCACCACTCTGATCATTCCAGAGTTGATAAATTCACGCTCCATATCCTTAATGAAAACTTCAGCTTCAATATGTTCACTGCTCTTGTTGGTAACCATTCCGATAATAACGGTAGGCTTTTTGTTGTTCTTATTAAAGAAAGTTTCTCTCCACGGACGGCCCAATGCATCTTTGATCATCTCTTCGGCAACCAGTTTAGAATCTGTATCATTCCATCTTCCACTTAAATCAATTTGTTTGTCTGTGCTTACACGGGTCACAGTGCGTTTTGCACAATCAGTAAATAATAATAAACACAGTGACAATGCTGAAATGGCAATTTTTTTCATTTGGCAAGAATTATTTTAGAGTACAAATTTAATGTAATAATACTTTTAAGCTAGAAAATGTTGGATAGCACTCCTAATCCTGCAATCAAACCCACCATAAACCCAGCACAAACCTGAGCCAATGTATGTACTTGAAGGTACAACCGGGAACACATTACAAGTCCTGCAGACAATATTGTAAATCCTAAAAATGGAAATAAAGTTTCTTCACTATAAAAATAAGTGCAAAAAAGCACAAATGATACAAGGCCACCCATTGCAGTACTGTGGGCACTTATTTTCCAGAAGAAATTAGTGACCGTAACAATAACCATACACAAAGTCATACTTGCCATTACTAAATATAATGTTGGCACTTGAGATACTTTTGAATAAAAAAACCAGGTAACAAAACTATAAATGAGGCATGATATAATTTGGGGTAAAAACCTGTCAGTTCTATCCTCAATGTTCAATTTTTGAACAAGTCCTAATTTGTACATTAATACAATTATAAATACTGGCAAAATGCAGGTACAAACAGATATTATTATTAAAAGTGTTATGAATAATGAAGAATTTACGGGAGAAATTATTTCAGGGAAAGCGAAAAAAATCAAGCTAAAAATATAGGTTGGTAGTAAAAGTGGGTGAAGAAAGCCAGATAAAAAATTTGCAATTATTTTCATGTGCGGGAATGCAGGTTTTTAAAATGCAATTTAAAGGTTGTACCACTGTTTTCCTCTGATTTAAATGAAATTTGTCCTTCAAGTTTTTCGATTGACTGCTTCACTATGTACAAACCTAAACCACTTCCTTCAGATAACTCTGTTGCCCTGTAAAACATTTTGAACACACCCTCCTGATATTCCTGTTTGATTCCTATACCATTGTCGCTAATCTCAATAATTGCCTCATTTTCATTGATTACGCCGGCAATATTTATAAAAGGGTGCTTATTCTCAGGTTTTTGATATTTAATTGAGTTTGACAAAATATTTTGAAGTATAACATCAATCCGGTGTTTATCAGAAGCAAAAGGATGGCTAGATTGAATGTTTACACCAACATTAACTTTTTTTACAGGATCAAGGTATTTCAAACTTTCCAAAATTCGGTATAAAGACTCTTCAAGATCAAGTTTTTGGTACTGAACCTCCAGTCTTTCATTTCGGGAATAGTCTGTTAACTCTTTGA
This sequence comes from Cytophagales bacterium, assembly GCA_014376535.1. Lineage (GTDB taxonomy): Bacteria > Bacteroidota > Bacteroidia > Cytophagales > UBA9547 > UBA9547. Next base: position 4,295 of record JACMRH010000062.1, read on the forward strand.
TAAATACATTTAGCTTAAAAATACTGGTTTCTATTTTGTCAATACATGAATCCCTATTTGCTTGGGAGTTATCCATTTTCATTAAACTTACCAAGCCCATAACAGACCTTAATGGTGCTTTTAGGTCATGAGAGGCCCGATATACGAAATTGTCCAGTTCAAAATTAGTTTTCATTAACTCGTCCTGTACAATTTTTTTCTCTGTATAATCTATAGAAACTCCGAGCAGGTTTTTTTCGCTTGTAACAACATTTATAAAGGGCACTTTAATTGTTTGCAGAACGTAGTTTTTTCCATTGGGTGTAGAGAAATTTTGCTCTGCTAAAACAACTTTTTCTAAAGATGAAAAAGCTTTCCTGTCAGATTTTCTTACAAGGTCCAGCTCTTCTTTCTTTTTTATAAAATAGCCATCTGTTTTTCCCAACATTTCATTTATCGTAAGACCAAATAAATCTGCCTGGGCCTGATTAAGGAGAATGTATTCAGACTTACTGTTCTTTACAAAAACAGGGTATGGGACTAAGTCAAGAATAAGATGTAAAACCTGCTCATTAACAAACTTTTTCGATTCTGTAGAATTAACAATCTCATAATCTTCAACACTAAAAAGTGTTTCATTCTTACTCCTTTTTTCAACTTTAAATTTAAGAGACTTGAATTTACCTTCTTTGAATTTCCACCTTAGAGTTTGCTCAATATTTAAATCATTTTCTAATAGCATCCTTGCAGGCAAAATATCATCTTCATGAACAAACTGCTGAAAAGCATTGCTTCCCGGAATAAGGTCTATTCCAGTAATGAAAATAAATGCTTTATTGATTTTAGTTATGTGCGTTTTGTTTTTGATAACCAGCATTGGAATACTGCTGTAATCAAAAAGCATTTTTTCAATAGCCATTAAATTAATTAAGGTTCAATATAAAGTCACTTTTTATAAAAAAAGATAGATTTGATAAATATCAGTTCCATTTTAAACTCTATTCAGTAAAATAAGTTACAATATATTCATTATTACCTTAAAATTAATATATGTGTAATCTTTAACCCACTATAGCAAGAATTATCAAAACCGCGTTGAGTCCAACATATAATCCTATAATAACATTTCTGCCCATAACATCTATTCTTCTCGCTTTATCCTTCTCTCCCATATCGAAAAGCCTTAATGTGTATACAGAAACTGCTAGTGTAAGAAATATTGAAATAAATGTAAGTGCATGTAAAGAATCTACCAGTGTAAAAGAAGTATTTTCAGGCAACACATTGTCAATGATGTACTTATTACCGATACTTCCAAACAGTCCGCCAACAGGTAATGCAAATCGTGGGTCTACTTCTTCATGATCTACATAAAAACTTATGAAGGAGATCATGAAAGCGATGTACATCCCAATAAACATCTTAAAAAATAAACCCCAGGCACTTCTGCCTATATCCATTTTCAAATTATAGCTGGCATAAAACGACTCATCTTTACCAATAGAATCGTCGCCAAAATCGGTTTGGTATTTATTTGTCTTTGTAAAAGTTTTGAAATCCATAATATCCCAACCGTCTATAACAAGGTCCGGATCGTAATGAGACCCGGATTCATCTGACACGAAAACAAGGTTCCTTGCATCAAATTCACTATTTTCTATGTTGATTTCTAATTTTTGTTTATCAAAAGGAAAGTTGTGCACACTCCAACTTTGTTTCATGACACATTTTAGCTTCATCAGCACATATATTTTGCCTGCAGAAGAATCCGTATTGGTCATGATATCCTGTACTACCATTTCTTTCGCCTGTGGTACTTCTACTCTTTTAGTAAAATCAAACTTGGGATTTGAATATGACATCCAAACCCAAAACCTTATCACGTATTCTTTATTATGAAAATTAATATCATGGAGACTAATAATATAAGAACCGATGCGAACCGTATCTGGTGCTAACTGGGCTGAAGTTTTGTAAGAGTTACAAAAAAGCAAAGACAGTATTAATAATAAGGTTGATTGGCGTATTTTTCTCATGTGTTGAAAAGTATGCAGAAAAGGGATTAGTTTTGTGTAAAATTGCAGCATTTTAGCATGATCATCAATTATAATGGGGATTTTATAGAGGAAGATGCATTAATGTTGAATATTTCAACCAACAGATGCTTTCTTTATGGAGATGGGGTTTTTGAATCGATGCTCGGAAATATTAGCGGCATAAGGTTTTGGAATGACCATTATGAAAGACTGGTTAAAAGTGCCTCAGCCATAAAACTAGACATTCAAAGATTGCCAGGATCTCAAAATCTTCATGAGCTTTTAAAAGAAACTTTAAGAAAAAACAACATAGACCAGACTGCCAGGATAAAAGTACAGCTATGGCGAACTTCAAAAGGCCTTTATAATCCTGATACAGATGATATTAGCTATATTATCACAACTAAAGAATTTGATCGTGAATATGTAATTTTAAAAGAACATGTTAAAGTTATTCATACTCCAAGGTTAACTTTTACAGAATATTCTTCTTACAAAACCTGCAATTCTCTTGCATATGTACTGGCTTCCAAGGAAAGGATCCGCCTTGGGCTTGATGACGTTATTTTGCTGGACCAAAAGGACAGAGTGGCTGAATTAAGTACAATGAATATTTTTTGGTACCAAAGAGGCAAATTGTTTACCCCTTCACTAAACACAGGTTGCGTTTCCGGTGTAATGAGAAAACGTATTCTGGATTATTGTGAAGCAAACAAAATCAAAACAGTTCCTGCCCTTAGCACTATAGATGCATTGGATGGGAGCGACTATGTGTTTGGATCAAATTTTTCAGGTATCCACCCTATTTCCCGCGTTAACGATTATAAATTTCTACCTGAACTTCCAGATTTTATGCTAAAGTTTATTGAAAAGCTACCTTGATGATTGAAGAAAACAAACTTCCGGTTATGGAAGCTTTCTATACTATCCAGGGCGAAGGCTATTTTCAAGGAAGTGCAGCTTACTTTATAAGATTAGCAGGTTGTGATATTGGATGCCATTGGTGTGATGTTAAAGAATCATGGGATGTAAACAAGCATCCAATGATTGCAGTTGACGACATTGTTGCAGAAGCATCAAAATATCCATCAAGAATAGCAGTAATTACAGGTGGCGAGCCTTTAATGCATAACTTGGGCTACTTAACAGAAACGCTCCACAAATTTGGTTTTAGGACACACATTGAAACATCCGGTGCATATCCGATTAGTGGAAGTTGGGATTGGATATGTCTTTCTCCAAAAAAATTCAAAGAACCTTTACCTGAGGTTTGTTTAGCTGCTCATGAATTGAAAGCTATCATTTTCAACAAGTCAGATTTTTTGTTTGCTGAGAAATACAATAACCTGGTAAATAGCAATTGCAAACTATTTCTACAACCAGAGTGGGACAAGCAAGCGGACATTCTGCCTTCGATAATTGAGTACGTAAAACAGCATATATATTGGAAAGTATCATTGCAAGTCCATAAGTATATGCAAATCCCTTAGTTAACAGATCAGGTGCCTGCTTTTGACATTATCATCCCCAGTTATAACAATCAGGAAGAACTGCTAAGTTGCCTGCGAGGATTTGCTAAACAAACCTTCAAAGATTTCCAGGTTTTTATTTGCATAGATGGTTCAACTGATAACTCGGTAGAATCAGTTAGAAAAGCAAATTTGAGTTTTGAGTACACAATCCTTGAACACCAGAATAAATTAAATCAGGGACGCAATGCTACAAGAAACCTGGCCTTAGAATACATTAAGTCTCAATACCTGTTATTTTTTGATAGCGATATTACTCCTTACCCTAACCTTATTGAAAAACACCTTGACGTCTTACAGCAAAAAACCTGTATTTCAGTCGGAAATGTAAATTACCTCAATAAACACACTGATTTATGGGCTGGATATATTTCTAAGAGAGGATATAATAAATTTCAATCGTTAGAGCCAATGCCTCCCGAATATATGAACATGGGCAATCTTGCTATGCCGTCATATTATTTCACTTCGATCAAAGGCATGGATGGTAGTTTAAAAAAATATGGCGGAGATGATTCTGAACTTTCCATCAGACTTGAAAAGGCATTTAAACCATTGGTTATCAACAACAATTTTGCAAAAGGGTATTGCGTATCAAAAAAAACATTCGATTATGCCCTGGCTCAAATTGAGGAATTCGGAAGTTGTAATCTTAAAATTATCCATCAAAAACATCCTGGATTCGGCAATATTTATGCATATGATCTAATGAGAGGTGTTTCAATAAAATCGCTTTTATTTAAAGCTTTGATGAAAAAGAGGATTAGCATAGCCATTAAAAAATCAATTCCATATTTACCCCCAATTCTTCGTTTTAAAGCTGTACATTATTTAACAGCCTTTTATCTTTACAAAGGATTTTCAAAGCAGGCTTAGTAATAAAAATTGTCATGGGCAACAAATTTTTATAACTTTGAACATTGATTTAGCTTTCAGTTAACATTAAAGTAACATAACAGTGGATATTTTCGACAAAATTCAGAAAAACAGAGGTCCTCTCGGACAACATTCAAAAGTTGCCCATGGATACTATTCATTTCCTAAACTTGAGGGCGAGATAGGTCCTCGCATGAAATTCAGGGGAAAGAATATTCTGAACTGGAGTCTGAACAATTACCTTGGACTAGCAAACCATCCTGAAGTCCGCGAAGCAGATGCTATTGCCGCCAAAGATTATGGAATGGCATACCCAATGGGTGCCAGAATGATGTCTGGAAATACTTCACAACATGAAAAACTAGAGGCTGACCTTGCTGCTTTTGTACATAAGCAAGACTCATTTTTAATAAATTACGGATACCAGGCCATGGTCTCTGTAATTGACAGTTTGGTTGACCGCCACGATGTAATAGTTTATGATGCTGAATCGCATGCCTGTATTATTGATGGAGTAAGGCTTCACATCGGAAAAAGATTTGTATATGGCCATAATGATATAGATAGTCTTGAAAAACAGTTACAACATGCACAAAAAATCACCGAAGAAACCAAAGGAGGAATCTTGGTTATAACTGAAGGTGTTTTTGGAATGGGTGGTGACTTAGGAAAACTTAAGGAAGTGGTAAGCCTGAAGGAAAAATATGGTTTCCGTTTATTGGTTGATGATGCACATGGTTTTGGAACACTCGGTAAAACAGGTGCTGGTTCAGGTGAGCATTTCGGAGTTCAGGACGATATAGATGTTTACTTTGCAACCTTTGCTAAATCAATGGCTGGCATTGGTGGTTTTATTGCCAGTAACGAACAGGTAATTGAATTCCTGAAATATAACATGCGCTCACAAACCTTCGCAAAGGCTTTGCCTATGCCAATGGTAATTGGAGCCCAAAAAAGACTTGATCTGATTAAATCAAAACCAGAATTAAGAACAAACCTTTGGAAGATTGTTAAGGCATTGCAGGATGGCTTGAGAGAAGCAGGATTTGATATTGGAAAAACAGAATCACCTGTAACTCCTGTATATCTTCATGGCGGGCCTCAGGAAGCTCAAAATGTAATAATCGAATTGAGAGAAAATTATTCAATTTTCTGTTCTGTTGTAGTGTACCCAGTGGTTCCGAAAGGAGTTCTTATGCTTAGGCTGATACCTACTGCGATCCATACTCTGGCAGATGTTGATGAGACCATTTTTGCCTTCAAAAAAGTATCAGAAAAATTGAAAAACGGTGAGTATGCGAGTACTCCGGCAACTATAATGGTGTAGTATTACAGTGAAATTCAACTATTTCTTTAAAAAATGTTGTTTTTTATAATTAGGATTTAATAAATTAGCGTCGGTAAAGAATTCAAAACCCTAAATAAATTTTTATAATGAACAGATTCGAACAAATCAAAAACCTGATTATGGCACTTGAGGGTGACTTTGTCAAGTTCTATGACAAAGAAAACCAGGCGGCTGGAACAAGAGTAAGGAAAGGTATGCAAGAACTAAAGAACCTCGCTCAGGAGATCAGGATCGAAGTTCAGAACTCAAAAAACGAAACCCCTGCTAATTAAGGGCTTTGTTATTTTATATCAAAAGGGAAGCATTTGCTTCCCTTTTTTTGTTTAAATACAATTGTTATGAAATCTAAAATCGCCTTATTTCCAGGTTCCTTTGATCCTTTCACAAAAGGGCATTTGGATATTGTTGAAAGAGGAAGCTCTCTGTTTGACCAGATAATTGTTGGAATTGGCAATAACAGTTCCAAACAGCGGTATATTTCTATTGATATCATGAAAGAAAAGATTGAACAGACTTTTCGTCACAATTCAAAAGTACAAGTAATGGTATTTGAAGGACTCACATCACTGTTTGCGAAACAAATAGGGGCCAGCTTTTTATTGAGGGGGCTAAGAAATACAACTGATTTTGAATACGAGAACACTATTGCTCAGGTAAATAATTACTTGAACGATGACCTTGAAACAGTTTTTCTGATTACTCACCCTGAACATGCATACATCAGTTCTACCATCGTCCGGGAAATACTCAGATTTGGCGGAAATGTAGATAAATTCCTACCTTATAAATTACAGACAACTCCAGATAACTTGTAATTTCTGAAGGTTTAAACCAAGGATTGATTCGTAAAAACTTCCTACATTTGTTTATTAACACCATTATCTAAATCATTTAATATATGCCGGGAACGGAATTATTTGGCGCCGAAGAAAAAAAAGAAGTTAATGATGTGCTGGAAACTGGAGTACTTTTCAGGTACAACAACGACAATGAGCGCAAAGGAATCTGGAAAGCCAAAGATTTTGAGACTGAATTAAAAAAATTCACTGGTGCGAAGCATGCATTAGCCGTATCAAGCGGGTCAGCTGCTGTATCTACGGCATTGGCATCTTGTGGTGTAGGATATGGTGATGAGGTTATAGTTCCGCCATTTACTTTTGTTGCTACAATAGAAGCTGTAATGCTTGCCGGTGCCATCCCGGTTTTTGCAGAAATAGATGAAACTCTTTGTCTTTCACCAGAAGGAATACTTTCTGTAATTACTTCAAAAACAAAGGCAATTTTACTGGTACATATGTGCGGTGCTGTAGGCCATATGGACGAGATCATAAAAATATGTAAGGACAATAATTTGAAATTTATTGAGGATTCTGCTCAGGCATTGGGCTCTTCATATAAAGGAAAAATGGCTGGCACATTTGGTCTGATGGGCTGTTATTCTTTCGACTTTTTTAAAATCGTTACTTGCGGTGAAGGTGGAATAGTGGTAACAAACGATGAGCAGCTTTATAAAAATGCAGACACATTTTCTGATCATGGCCATGACCATATCGGTGCAATGAGAGGGATGGAACAACATCCTAACATTGGGTCTAATTATAGAATAGGAGAAATGAATGCTGCTATTGGCCTGGCGCAAATGAGAAAAATTCATACAATTCTTGACAAACAAAGAAAAAACAAACTGGAAATTGCCAAATCTTTAAGGCAGTATCCTCAGATTACTTTTAGAGAAGTCCCAGATGAAGCCGGAGATTCCTGTACATTTATTTCATTTTTTACACCAAATGAAGCTACCACTCGCAAAGTAGTAAAAGCATTTGCCGAAAATGGTGTGGATGCATGTCAGTATTGGTATGACAATATGTTCCATTATATCCGCCAGTGGGACCATATCCGCAATTTAAAGTCTACCTTTAAAATGCCGGTACATATGTTGGCGCATCCTCAGGATTACGCTAATATTAAGTTTCCCAAATCAGATAACGTCGTATCAAGGCTTATTTCTATGGTTATAAAAGTAAACTGGACTGAAGAACAACTTTATGATCGTATTGC